>JACQRF010000177.1 GCA_016206635.1 Candidatus Omnitrophota bacterium | reverse complement strand
GGTTCATGGGATGGGAGGGCGGGCTGCTGACCGACAGCGGCGGGTTCCAGGTGTTCAGCCTGAGCCCGTGGCGGACGGTCAGCGACGACGGCGTCGTATTCCAGTCACCGATCGACGGTAGCCGGCATGCGCTGACTCCGGAATCGGTCATGGCATTTCAACAGCTGCTCGGCAGCGACGTCATCGTCCCGTTGGATGAATGCGTGCGCTATCCATCGGAACCGGCCGATGTCGAGCGCGCCCTGACCCGGACGCTGCAGTGGGCCGCCCGCTCGGGGCGAGCACTCAGGGACAGTCCTCCTGCGGGGGGCTGTCCCTCGCCCCAGCAGTTCTTCGGCATCGTCCAGGGCGGCATGGACCCGGCCCTGCGCCGTCGGGCCGTGGAAGGGTTGCAGCCGCTGGCGGTGGATGGTTATGCGATCGGTGGATTGAGCGTCGGCGAGCCGCGTGCGCTCATGCTGGAGACCTTGCAGGCCACGGCTGAGGCCCTCCCGCCGGATGCCCCCCATTACCTGATGGGTGTCGGCGAGCCGCTGGATGTCGTGGATGCCGTCCTCGCTGGGGTGGACCTGTTCGACTGCGTCGTGCCGACCCGCCACGGCCGCAATGGCGTCGCCTATACCTGGGCGGGTCGGCTGAATCTCCGGCAGGCCATCCACGCGCGGGACCAGCGGCCGTTGGATATGGCCTGCGGGTGCTTTGCCTGCCGCCGACACAGCCGGAGCTACCTGCATCACCTGGTCAAGGCGCGGGAGCTGTTGGGCCTCCGGCTGCTGTCCCTGCACAATCTCTGGTTTTACGCCGACCTCATGCGGGCCGTCCGCGAGGCGATCCCGCGGGGGACGCCGTGCGCCTTGCGCGAACGCCTGGCGGCCGTGTATAGTGATGCGACTCTGACGGAGGTAGCCTGATGCCTGTGAATCCATTGGTCAATCTCATGCCGGCGCTCTTCCTGTTCGGCGTGATGTATTTCCTGCTGATCCGCCCGCAGCAGCGGCGCCAGCAGGAGCATGCCAAGCTGGTCGCCGCCCTGAAAAAGCATGATGAGGTGGTGACGATCGGCGGCGTGCATGGCACGATCCTCAACGTGAAGGAGCAGACCGTGATCCTCCGGGTGGATGACCAGGCCAAGCTGGAGGTGGATAAGACGGCCGTCGCCCGGCTCACCCGTCGGGCGGCCGAGTAGCGCATGTACCGCACCCTCCACTGGTGGCTGCTGACGGTCGTCGCGGTCATCGGCCTGTCGGCCTACTACGCGTTCCCCCTGAAAGACCGCATCAATCTCGGGCTCGACCTCCAGGGCGGGATGCATCTCGTCCTCAAGGTTGACACCTCCAAGCTGGCCGCCGAGGCCCGGACCGACGCCACCGAGCGCGCCCTGGAGGTGATCCGCAACCGGATCGACGAGTTCGGCGTCAAAGAGCCGGCGATCCATCGCCAGGGCGAAGGCGAGATCGTCGTCCAGTTGCCCGGCGTGACCGACCGCCAGCGAGCCCTTGAGATCATCGGCCGCACCGCCCACCTCGAATTCCGGCTGGTGGCGGATGACCCGGAGCTGCTCAAACAGGCGACGGCCGGCCAGGTCCCGGCCGGCTACGAGCTGTTGACCGAGGATTCCGCGCCACTGGTGGTGGAGCGGGAGGCGGCGCTCACCGGCGACGCCTTGACGACCGCCGCCGTCCGATTCGATGAATCGCATTTCAACCAGCCGATCGTGGGCCTCACATTCAATGCCGACGGCGCGAAGAAATTCGCCGCTCTCACGACCCAACACGTGGGCCGCCGGCTGGCGATCGTCCTCGACGGCAAGCTCCAATCCGCCCCTCGGATCAACGAGCCGATCCCGTCCGGCGAAGCGGTCATCAGCGGCTCCTTCACCCCGGACCAGGCGACGGACCTGGCGCTCGTGCTGCGCGTCGGCGCCCTGCCGGCGCCCGTGGAGATCGAGGAGGAGCGGACCATCGGCCCCCTGCTGGGCCAGGACTCGATCCGCAAGGGCGTCCGGGCCGCCATCGTCGGCATCGTGCTGGTGCTGGGCTTCATGGCGGTGTATTACCTGGTGGCCGGCCTCGTCGCCGATGTCGCGCTCGCCCTCAACCTGCTCATCATTCTCGGCGGCCTCGGGTTGTTCAACGCCACATTGACCTTGCCTGGTATCGCCGGCATCATCTTGACCCTCGGCATGGCCGTGGACGCCAACGTGCTGATCAACGAACGGATCCGCGAAGAGCTCAAGCTCGGCCGCACCCTCCGGCAGGCGGTGACCAACGGCTACACGCGGGCGTTCACCGCGATCTTTGACTCCAATGTCACGACGCTGATCGCGGCATTCCTCCTGTTCCAATTCGGCACCGGGCCGATCCGCGGGTTCGCCGTCACGTTGACCATCGGGCTCATCGCCAGCTTGTTCACGGCCATCGTCGTCACGCGCGTGATCTTCGAGCTGCTGCTGCGGGCCGGTTGCCTGCCTGCCGGGCAGGCAGGGCTGACGCGCCTGCCGATGCTGCACCTGATCCGGGAGACCTCGATTGATTTTGCGCGGTGGCGGACGCCCTGCCTGACGGTGTCGGCCATCGTCACGGTGGCCGGGCTGGGGTATTTCCTCGCCCAAGGCCGGGCCGCCTACGGGATCGATTTCACCGGCGGCCAACTCCAGCAGTACGCGTTCGCGCAGCCGGTGGATGTCGAAGCGGTCCGCGGGGTCCTGAAGACGGCCGGCGTGGGCGATGCCTCCATCCAGCAGTACGGCGAGTCGCGGAATATCTTGATCCGCACGGCCGGCGACACGGCGGCGCAGGCGCAGCGGCAGTTGACGGCCGCCTGGCCCGACAATCCCGCCACCCTCCAGCGCGTCGAGCAGGTCGGCCCCTCCGTCGGCCGCGACCTGCGCCAGCGGGCCTGGGCCTCGATCGCCTGGTCCATCGTGGGGATTTCCCTCTACGTGGGCGTGCGGTTCCGTCGGTGGAGTTACGGGGTCGCCGGCGTGGTGGCGCTGCTGCACGATGTCCTGATCACCGTCGGGGCGTTGGCGCTCACGCACCGGCCGTTGAGCTTGGAACTGATCGCCGCGCTGCTGACGATCGCCGGGTACTCGATCAATGACACAATTGTCATTTATGACCGCATCCGTGAGTTGCTGCGCACCGTGCGGAAGACCACCCTGACGGCCGTGATCAATCTCGCAGTCAATCAGATGCTCGGGCGGACCCTCCTGACCTCCGGCGTGACGCTGCTGACCGTGATCGCCCTCTACGGGTGGGGTGGGGACGTCCTCAATGACTTCGCCTTCGCGCTGCTCGTCGGCTTCGTCTCCGGCGTCTACTCCACCGTCTACATCGCCAGCCCCATGCTCATCGCCTGGGCGCGCCGCCCTCGAGTCTAAGACGTGACGCCCGGGGCGGATTGACGGCGCCCGTCGGCGGTGCTAAGGTGGCGCCATGCAATGGATCATCCCGGACACCGTCCATCCTGACGCCGACTCGCTCGCCCGCGCGCTCGATCTGCCGGCGCTCATCGGCCGGCTCTTGGTCCAGCGCGGGCACACGACCGTCGAGCAGGCCCGGCGATTCCTCGACGGGACACTGACCGAGCTCCCCGACCCGTTCCTCCTCAAAGACATGGACGTGGCGGTCGCGCGCCTCGAGCGGGCCCTGACCCAGCGTGAACGCATCTGCGTGGTCAGCGACTACGATGTGGACGGCCTCACCAGCACCGCCCTTCTCGTCCGCGTGCTGCAGGGAAAAAGGGCCGCTGATATCAGCGGCCCTTTTTCCAGCGTCATCACCTACGCCCCCCACCGCGTCAAGGACGGCTACGGGTTCAGCGAGAAAGCGGTCGCGTTCGCCAAAGGGCAGGGGGCGTCGGTCGTCATCACGGTGGACTCCGGCACCACGGCCCACGCCGCGCTGGCCTACGCCCGCGAGGAAGGGCTGGATGTCATCGTCGTGGATCACCATGAGCTGCAGGGGCTGACGCGGCCGCCGGCCTACGCCCTCATCAACCTGCTCCAACCGGGCTGCCCCTATCCGGAGAAAGACCTCGCCTCCGTCGGCTTGGCCTTCAAGCTGGCCCAGGCGTTGGTGAGCAGATGGGGTCAGACCCCCTCCGCCTTGTGGCAACACCTCGATTTGGTGTGTCTGGGCACCGTGGCCGATGTCGCCCCGCTCGTCGGGGAGAATCGGGTGCTCGTCCGACACGGCCTCCAGCGGCTGGCGGCCACCCCGAAGGCGGGCCTGAAAGCGCTGATGGCCGTCGCGGAGGTCCGTCCCGGCCCGCTGACGACGGAGCACGTCGGGTTTATCCTTGGGCCCCGGATCAACGCCGCCGGCCGGATGAGCGCCCCCGACAGCGCCCTGCGCCTGCTCCTGACGGACGACCCGGCGGAAGCCAAGGCGCTGGCGGTTGCGCTCCACGAGGAGAATCGGGTGCGCCAGCGGGTGGAGGCGTCGGTTGTGCGGGAGGCGCTGGAGCAGGCGGAGCGGACGACGAATTTCACCCAGCATCGCGCGGTCGTCGTCGCCGGCCACGACTGGCACCCCGGCGTCATCGGCATCGTCGCCGCCCGCCTCGTCGAGCGGTATCACCGTCCGGCCGTCGTCATCGCGCTGACCGACGGCGTCGGCAAGGGGTCGGCCCGCTCGATCGCCGGCTTTCATCTGGTGGACGCGCTGGCGGAGTGCCGCGACCGGCTGACCGGGTTCGGCGGGCATGAGATGGCGGCGGGCCTGACGATCGCGGCGGACCAAGTCGCCGGCTTCCGCGACGCGCTCAACGCGGTGGCCCAGCGGCGGCTGACCCCCGACCAGCTCGTCCCAACGTTGTTCGTGGACGCCGAGGTCCCGTTGGTTGCGATGACGCCGGCGCTCGTGCGCGCCCTCGAGCGCCTCGGCCCCTTCGGCGTCGGGAACCCACGCCCGGTCTTCGCCAGCCACGGCCTCGCCCTCCACGCCGCCCCCCAGCCGCGCGGCCGCGCCGGGATTCGCTGTTGGGTGCGCGCCGGGCGCGGCCCCGTCTTCGAATGCTCTGGGTTCGATCGCGCCGACCGCTGGCGCGATCGCCTCCTCGCCCTGGGAAAAAGGGCCGCTGATATCAGCGGCCCTTTTTCGCTGGCCTACACGCCGACGCTGAGCACCTGGCAGGGGCAGGACGGGGTGGTGTTGCAGATCAAGGATGTCCAAGAAGCCGGGAGTCGGGTTCCCTCTCCTCTGGGGGAGAGGGTGGGGTGAGGGGTTACGCGGCTTTGGTGACCTTCCCGGACTTGAGACAGCGGGTGCAGACGCGGATCGAACGCACCGCGCCGTTGAGCCGGGCGCGAATCTTCTGAAGGTTCGGCAGGAACCGGCGCCGGTTGCGCCGCACAATGCGGATCCCCACCCCGCCGGCCTTCTTGGCCACACCGCGACGGGTCAACGAGGAGCCGGTGACCGGGCCTTTCCCACAGATGACACAGCGTTTCGCCATGGTGGCCTGATGATACGGAATCCCACCCCGGAAGTCAAGACGACCACACGGGGCGTGGCGCCTGTTGACCAACAAGGGCCAGGCCCCCTCAGGCCTGGCGCCTCGGACGTGTTCACCCTGTCCATCCGCTTCATGCCCGGCGTCGGCCCCAAGCGCGCCGAGGTGTTCAAGCGCCTGGGATTAGCAACCGTCGCCGACTTGCTGTACCACATCCCCCGCCGCTATGAGGATCGCAGCCGGTTCGTCCCGATCGCCCAGGCCACGCCGGACCTTCCGCAAACGATTCACGGGGTGGTCGCCGCCACCGGGGTGTTTCGCTCAAAGCGCGGCACCCTCGTCTTCCAGCTCACCCTCAAGGACGACACCGGCGCCGCGCAGGCCCTCTGGTTCAACCAACCGTATTTGCGCACGTGGTTCACACTCGGCCAAGAGCTGATCCTCTACGGTCGCCCCCAGCGGATCGGCCGGAAGCTCCAATTCCACGTCCCGGAGTTCGAGGTCGTCACCCACGACGAGCTGGATTCGCTGCACATGGGGCGGATCGTGCCGATCTACCCGGCCACCTCCGGGCTCCACCAACGGGCGATCCGGGCGCTGGTCAAGCAGGCAGTCGACCGCTACGCCGCGGCGATGCCGGATCCCTTGCCCCCGGCGATCTGCCAGCGCGCCGGCGTCGGGCCGCTGGCCCAGGCGTTGGCCGACATCCATTTCCCGCCCAGCGACGAGGCGCGCCGGCGCGCCGAGGAGCGCCTCGGCTTCGACGAGCTGTTCCTCTTCCAAGTCGCGGTCGCGCAGAAACGCCATCGCTTCAAGACCGCCACCGGCCTCGCCCATCAGACCGACGGCCCGCTCGTGCAGGGGTTGCGGGCCGCCCTGCCGTTTCCGTTGACCGCCAGCCAGCAGAACACGATCACGGAGATTTTCGAGGACTTGGGCCAGCCGCGCCCGATGCACCGGCTGCTCCATGGCGATGTCGGGTCCGGGAAGACCGTCGTGGCCACCCTCGCCGCCTGCGCGGCGATCCAAAGCGGGTATCAGGTGGCGTTCATGGCGCCGACCGAGATCCTGGCCGAACAACATGCCGCCACGCTTCGCGCCTTGTTGGCGCCGGTCGGCATCGCCCCCGCGTTGTTGGTCGGCCGGCTGTCCGACGATGAGCGCCGGCCGACCGTGGCCGGATTGGCGCGCGGCACGGTGCCGTTGGTGATCGGCACGCATGCCTTGCTGCAGGAGTCGGTGGCATTTCACCGGCTCGGATTGATCATCATTGACGAGCAACACAAGTTTGGCGTCACGCAGCGCGCCGCCCTGCGGGCCAAAGGGGCCAGCCCCGATGTCTTGGTGATGACCGCCACGCCGATTCCCCGCACCTTGGCCCTGACCCTCTATGGCGATCTCGATGTCTCGGCGATCACCGAGCTGCCCCCCGGCCGCCGGCCGGTGGCGACCGCCCGCGTCGGCACGGACCGGCGCGCCGCCACCTATCGCTTGCTCGCCCAGGCGATGGATCAGGGCCGCCAATGTTACGTCGTCTGCCCCCGTATTGGAAAAGGGACGGTCCCCGAACGGGGGCTGTCCCTTTTCCCAGCGGACCTCTTCGAACCACCCGCCGATGACCTCAAGGCCGCGACCAAGATCTTCGAGTATTTTCGGGACCAGGTATTCCCGCGCTACCGCGTCGGCCTCCTCCACGGCCGCCTCCTTGATGACGAGAAAGAGCGCGTGATGCGGGCGTTTGTCAACGGGCAGATCCAGTTGTTGGTTGCCACCCAGGTGATCGAGGTCGGCATTGACGTGCCGAACGCCACGGTGATGCTGATCGAGCAGGCGGACCGGTTCGGTCTCGCCCAGCTCCACCAG
>JACQRF010000187.1 GCA_016206635.1 Candidatus Omnitrophota bacterium | reverse complement strand
GCCAAGGAAGGCCTTGTCGCGAAGCGGGCAAAAAGAGAAGGAAGGGTTGGTCCCCCTCCCAGTGAATACCAGCTCACGCCGAAAGGCCGCGCTTGGCTCGCGGAGCTCCGTGCTGCCCTTGAACGTCCGGCGGCTCCCCCCGCTGGCTTGGAGGAGGGGAAAGAAATGGGAGCGCTGGCACGGCGGCTGACGGGGCCATTTTCGGCGGCATTGGGCGAGGAGTTGCCGACCCGCGAGACGGTGGTGGCGGCGGTGGCCGAGGCGTTGACGGCCGAACCGGTGCGCTACGGAGTGTTCACCGCAGCGCTGGATCAGCTCGGTCCCGCGGTGGACCCGCAGGCCCTGGCCATGCTCTGCGGCCGACTGCTGGTGGCCTGGACTGAGCCCTCGATGACCGCCCGCGAGGACATCGCCCACCGACTGGCCACCCTCATCGTAGCCCTGCCGCCCGAGGAGCAAACCCGTCGCCGGCGATGGTTGGGTGATAACTTCCACGATGTCGTCAATGCGTGGTCGGCCATCCAATTGAATTTTCAGGCTCTCCGCAGCTGGTTGCCGTCCGGGATGGATATCATCAACAGGTTGGTCGCGGAAGAAGAACGCGTGCTGGCCACGGTGGCGACCGGTGAGGCCTCTCATCGTTGGAAACAGGGTGTAGACATACACCACGATGTGGCCAGCGTGTTTACCACCGGCGCGTTGCTGGCCAGCGAGTACTACGGGGCATTGCGGAGAGTCACGGAGACGTGGTCTCCGCCCCCCGTGGCGACGCTGATCCAAGGCTCGGCCCACCCCTCACGCGTCCGAGCAGCGATGGACTACCTGCAATGGGGAGTCCCGCGGGCGATGGCGCTCAGCCGGGTCACGCTTGACGATCTGGCCGGCGTCCCGCATCCGGTTGGGCCGCTCGATCTGACCCAGTGGGTCCACGATTTGGCCCCGTACTGGGATGTCATGGCCCGCCAGCACGGTGTCCGCTCAACGGCTGTCACGGTACCGCCGCGGCCATTGTGGGGGCGCGCCAATCCGGTGGATCTCGAACGGGCCGTCGGCAACCTCGTGGCCAACGTAGCGGAAGCGCTCAAGCGTGAGAGACGAACGCAGGAGGGCCGCATCGAGATCACCGCCGCCCTCGAGGGGCCGTGGGTCACGCTGACGGTGCAGGACAATGGGCCGGGGTTGCCGGACGACGTGCTGACGCCGATCAATCAGCCGGAGATAGCAGAGCAAGTCCCCAGCGCCAAGCCGCCGGACATCCCCGGCCAACATGGCCTCGGTCTCCTCTCCGTCAAGCGCCGGGTCGTCGAGGCGTGGAACGGTCAGCTTGGGGCGCGTAACCGTCCCGAGGGCGGCACCGAGATCGTCCTGCGCCTGCCCGCCGTCGAGCCGCCGGCCCCTGTGCCACCCTCGGCCGCGACTGGATTGGAGGAGATGCTAGTAGGGGCCGCGCTGGAGCCGGCTCTGCGGGAGCGATGGGCAGTCGAGACGCTGGGCGTGGAGGCGTAGGCCGTACCTTGACGTGGTCATCGGCTCTATGCCATACTCGGGACGGCATGAGGCGTCATAGGCGGCAAGAGGAAAAAATCCCGTTGCAGGCCCTGAAACGGTTTCAGCGACGGGTGTTGAAAGGGCAGCGCTGATCAAGGCCTTACGGAAGGAGAGAAACCGTGACTGAGACGGCGACGGCTACGGTGTGGGAGACGGCGCTGCCGCTGCCGCTCGTCAACCGCGGGAAGGTCCGCGACATCTACGCCGTCGGCGACGACCGGTTGCTGATCGTCACGACCGACCGGCTGAGCGCCTTCGACGTCGTCCTGCCGACACCGATCCCGGACAAGGGCAAAGTCCTCAACCAGATCTCCCTGTTCTGGTTCGAGCGGTTCCAGGCGTTGGTCCCCCACCATCTGATCGAGACCGACCCGGTCCGCTACGGATTGCCCGAGGCGGTCGCGCGCGAGCACGGCGCCGCGCTGGCGGGCCGCTCGGTCCTCGTCAAGCGGGCCCAGCCCCTGCCCATTGAGTGCGTGGTCCGCGGCTACCTGGCCGGCTCCGGATGGAAGGACTACCAGAAAACCGGGGCGGTCTGCGGCTATCGCCTGCCGCCGGGGCTCCAGCAGTGTCAGCAACTCCCGACGCCGATTTTTACGCCGGCGACCAAGGCGACGGTCGGCCACGACGAGAACATTGATTTCGAGGCAGCCGCCAAGTTGGTAGGCGCTGGCGTCGCCGCCCAGGTCCGCGACCTCTCGATCCGCCTCTACCAGGAGGGGGCGGCCTATGCCTGCACGAAGGGAATCCTCATCGCCGACACCAAATTCGAGTTCGGCCGGCTGGGCGACCAACTCCTCCTGATTGATGAAGTGTTGACCCCCGACAGCTCCCGCTTCTGGCCGGCCGACGGCTACGCCCCCGGCCACGACCAGCCCAGCTTCGATAAGCAAATCGTCCGCAATTGGCTGGAGCGCTCCGGCTGGGATAAGCGGCCGCCGGCGCCGGCCCTCCCCCCGGAGGTGGCAGCCCAGACCGCCCAGGCCTACCGGGATGCCTTCACCCGCTTGACCGGCTCCCCCCTCGCCCGCTAAAAATAAAAAGGGCCGCTTATATAAACGGCCCTTTTTTCGGCGCTTGACGGGGTTCTCTGAACCGGCTACAGTAAGGACGGTCCAATCATGCCTGCACCCCAACCCGTCACCATTAATCACTGTTCCTGGATGATCGGCGGCCCTCAAGGCAGCGGCGTCGACTCGTCGGCGACCCTCTTTGCCCGCGCCTGCGCCGAGGCGGGGCTCTGGATCTACGGCCGCCGGGAGTATCACTCCAACATCATGGGGGAGCACAGCTACTTCAATGTGCGGGTCAGCGACGAACCGATCCACTCCCACGTGGACCCGATCCATCTCCTGGCCACCTTCGAGCCGACCACGGCCCAGATCCATGCCGCCGACGTGGTCGCCAGCGGGGCGCTGATCTACGACCCGACCTCGACGAAGATCGAGGCGCTCCAGCTGGCCAAGGGGGCGCTGACCATCCCGATCGTCTATGGGG
>JACQRF010000176.1 GCA_016206635.1 Candidatus Omnitrophota bacterium | reverse complement strand
GTCTACCAGGTCATCGTCGAGGTCGACATGACGGGCAAGGTTCTGTGGTACTTCAACATCGACATCGACCGTGGCGCCCGCAACGACGCCGCCACCGACGTGGAATGGATCCCGGCCACCGACACCATCCTGTTCACCCGGCCGTCGGGCGTCTACGAGGTCAATCGCAACAAGGAAATCGTCTGGTCCCACCAAGCGCCGGCCAGCCACGACGCTGACCGTTTGCCCAACGGCAACACGTTGTTCGCCTGGGGCTGGGGCTCCGATTCGACCGTGCCCGAGGTGCGCGAGGTCGATCGCCGGGGCAACGTCGTTTGGAAGTGGCACGCCGCCGATCACCTGAAAAACGAAAAGCGGCACCTGGACAAGGAAGGCTACAGCCACGCCAATTCGGTGGTGCGTCTCGCCAACGGCAACACGCTGGTGTCGCTCCGCAATTTTTACATGCTGGTGGAGGTGGCGCCCGCCGGCAACATCGTTTGGAAGCTGCCGGACCTGTTCACCACGCCCCACGACCCCGAGATCCTGCCCAACGGCAACATCCTGGTGAACACCCGCGGCCCCCAGGTGATCAAGGAGATCACGCCCGCCGGCAAGATCGTCTGGCAGTACCGGCCGAACCCCGAGGACGTGAACGTGGTGCGCTACAACCATTGGCTTCCCAACGGAAACATCCTGTTCGTCGAGCGCACCAAGATCATGGAGATCACGAACCAGCGGGAGGTTGTCTGGCAATTGCGGCTGAAGGGCATCGGCCCCGACAGCCATCGCCAGTGGCTATACAAGGGCGAGCGCATCCCGGTCGGGAGAAAGCCGGTGCCGGTCCACGCCTTCGCGGCGCCGTCGGAAACGCTGGCCAAGTCGGGCGGAAGGGTGCTGTCGTCCGAGGAGCGCGTTAAGGAGCAGGCCGAACGTGCCGCTCGCGGCATGTTGACGCAGATGGACAGCAACGGCGACGGCCGCATCGCCCGCGACGAATTCAAAGGCCGCGCCCCGTTCGAAAGCATCGACGGCGACGGCGACGGCTTCATCACCGCCAAGGAGGCCGAGGTATTCCACATGAAACGCATGGCCCGGCAAGGCGGCAGGGGCGCCGAAGGCGACGGCGGCGAGCAGCGCGATCGCGGCGGCGGAGGTCGCGGCCGCTAGTCGGGGATGCAAATCGGCCAATGACCGAGCTGTTCACCATCGGCTACCAGCGGGCGAGACCGTCCGACTTCGTCGCCGCCCTGAAGGCGGGCGGCGTGACGATTCTCATCGACGTGCGCGAAGTGGCGTGGTCGCGGCGCCGCGAGTATGCCAGGAAGGCGCTGACGGAAACGCTCGCGGCCGCAGGCATCGCCTACGTGCACCAGAAGGGACTCGGCACGCCGAAATCGGGCCGCGCCGCGGCCAAGGCCGGCGACCGGGCGGGCTTCGAGGAAATCTTCGCCGCTCACACCCGGACGCCGGAATTCCAGAGCGACCTCGCCAAGGCCGCCGACATCGCGCGGGCCGGCGGCGCCTGCCTGATGTGCTACGAGCGCGATCCCAATAACTGCCACCGGCAAATCGTCGCCGGCTTGATGCGGGACAAGGACGGGTTCGAGATCAGGCATATCATGGCCGGCGGCGGCGACGGCGAAGCCGCGCAAGGATTTCTCTTATAGCGAAATCCTGCTTGATCCGGATTTCGCTATCGGCGAAAATCGCGTCGTGAAGCTGGTCTTCGAGAAAGCCGCCGTCAAGGCGCTGGCCCGGGTGCCGGCCAAGCGGGCGGCAGCCGTCGTCGCCGCCCTGAAGCGGATCGCCCGCGATCCTTTCGCCCGCCACGCCAACGTCAAGCGCCTGACGGGCACCAAGGACGGCTTCCGCCTCCGTCACGGCGATTGGCGGGCGCTCTATTATCTAGCGCGGGCGACCGATCAGATGGTGGTGGTCAACGTCAAGACAAGAGGAGAAGCCTACAAATGACCGCAATTCGTAGGCGCGCGACCGCCCGCCGGGAGACGGGGAAGGCGAGCGTGCGCGACGTCGTCACCTTGCGGCGCGCCGACTACGAAGCGATGCTCGCCCGCATCGAGGATCTGGAGGACGCCCTCGAAGTGCGCGCCGCCGAGGCGCGCGGGCCCGGCGCCGACGCGTGGCCCGCCGACTTGGCGAAGCGCCGCATCGCCGGCGAGCACCCGTTGCGCCTGTGGCGCCGGCACCGTGGATTGACGCTGGCGGCGCTGGCGGCCAAGGCGCGGATGCCGGTGAGCTACGTGTCCGAGATCGAAAACCGCAAGAAGCCGGGCTCGGTGGCGGCGCTCGGCAAGCTCGCCCGGGCGCTCGGCACCGCCCTCGACGACTTGGTGTGAGGGAAGCGCGCGCAATCAGGCCAGACCAAGGAGAAATGCCATGATCGTCAAGGAAGGAAACCGCTGGGTGGT
>JACQRF010000016.1 GCA_016206635.1 Candidatus Omnitrophota bacterium | reverse complement strand
TGGCCTGGCCGCGCGGCGAGCCGGCACGCTGCCGTACGGCCTGCAGCGGCGGCTGGAGCTCGCCCGCGCGCTGGCCGCCGAGCCGCAGCTGCTGCTGCTCGATGAGCCGGCGGCCGGCTTGACGGCCGAGGAGAAGCGGCGCCTGCTGGGATTGCTGCGGCAGCTCGTCCAGCAAGGGATCACCATCGTGTTGATCGAGCATGACATGGAGGTCGTCATGCCGATCTCCGATTGGGTCGTGGTCTTGGAGCATGGCGAGAAGATCGCGGAGGGGCCGCCGGCCGCCGTGCAGCAGGATGCCGCCGTGATCGAGGCCTATCTGGGACCGAAGGACCCGGAATCGGTCTGATGCTCGCCCTCCGCGATCTCTCCGTCTGCTATGGCGCGGTGGAGGCGCTCCGGGGTGTTTCGTTGACGGTCGGGCCGGGCGAGATCGTCGCGCTGCTCGGCGCCAACGGGGCGGGGAAGACCACCACGTTGATGGCGATCTCCGGGGTGGCGCCGGTGGCCCGCGGGACGATCCAGTTTCAAGCGCAGGCGATCCAGGGATGGCCCTCGGAGCAGATTGTCGCGGCCGGCGTGACCCAGGTTCCGGAGGGACGGCGAGTGTTCCCTCGGCTGACCGTCGAGGATAACCTGCGGCTTGGCGGCTATCGCCATCCGGCGGCGGCCCAGGCCGAGACGCTCGCGCAGGTCTGGGCGCTCTTCCCGATCCTTCAGGCGCGCCGCCGCCAGCTCGCCGGCACGCTGTCCGGCGGCGAGCAACAGCTGCTGGCGCTGGGGCGAGGGCTCATGGCGCGGCCACGGCTGCTGGCGTTGGATGAGCCGTCGCTGGGGCTGGCGCCGAAGGCGGTCGCCCATCTCTTTCAGGCGATCCGGCAGATCAACGCCGCCGGCCTGCCGGTGCTGCTCGTCGAGCAGAATGCCTATCAGGCGCTGCGGATCGCGCACCGCGGCTACGTGCTGGCGGGCGGCCGGATCGTGTTGGAGGGCCCGACCGCGGCGCTGCTCCACGACCCGGCGATCCGCCATGCCTATCTGGGAGGCGGCGGGTGATTGCCCTCGTCATCGCCATCGTGTTGGCCGCGCTGGCCACCGCCTGCGGCTGGGCGGTCCTGCGCGCGCATTCGTGGCGCGTCCGCCTGCTGTGGGTGACACTGGCAGCCATCTACGGCGCCGCGGGCGTCGCCTGTTTCGCGCTGTTCGGGACGCTGCGGACCTACCAGATGTTGACGCGCCGGGAGGTGGTCGCGACCGTGGAGTGCTGGCCGTCGCCGACCCGGCCGGATGAATACCGGCTGGTCTACCGGCCGTTGGTGCGCGGCCGGCCGGGGCCGGCGCAGGTGTTCCAGCTGTACGGCGAGGCCTGGAGCCTGAGCGGCCATCTGCTGATCTGGCGCGGCTGGGCCTCGGTGGCCGGGGCGAAGACCTGGTACAAGATCACCCGCCTCGAAGGGCGGTACGATGACGCCGCCCGCGCGCAGGCCGCGCCCCGCCTCGTCTACGATGTGAACGGCGGCCCCGATGCCTTCTGGCGCCTGCTGTACCGGTTGCAGCCGTGGCTGCCGGGGGTCGAGGCGGTCTATGGGGATTCCGTCTTCATGCCGGTGGACCCGCGCAAGCAGTTCGTCGTCTACGCCGCCCCGAGCGGCCTGTTCGTCAAGCCGCAGCGCCGCCCGCCGAAATACCCGTAGCTGCCCCACGGGGTTTTCGTAGTATCATTGTGACTTCACATGGCTTCTATTAATGGATCCCTTATCCCCCGGACCCTGGCGGCAGCCCTCGCCCTCACCCTGGCGTGGCCAGGCCCGGCCTTCGCCTTGCGCCGGCAGGCGCCTTCGGAGACCAGCGGCCTGGAGGAGTTCGCCGCCTCGCTGCGGTCCGAGGCGGGTTTGGAAGAGCGGACGCAACCGCCGGAGCAGAGCCGCCGGGAATTCTTGAAGACACTCGCGGCGCTCGCTCAACTCAGCACGCGGTTAGGGGCGTTGGCCGCTGCGCTGGCTCCGTCTCCCTCCTCAGGGCCGCCGGCGTGGGAGCCATACCGGGAGGCGTTGCCCCTGGCAATCAGTGAGCTCGGCGAGGCGGCCGGGGAAAGTCGGGAACTTATCTGGGATCTGACCCTGCGCCGAGAAGCGGAGAAGGCCGGCATTCGCCTTGATCCACAAGTCTCGGCAGAGTCTTTGACTAATGCGCTGTCAACCGACACCTTTCCAGACACTGAGCAGGCGGTAGCGACGCACGTGCAGTGGGCCGAGACCCTTCAACGTCGTTTGGCGACTCAGGACCGCCGTGAGGCATTGATTCAGCAGCTCCGCCGGGCGGTGGGCGCGGAAATCTCGCGCTTGGAATCTAGCGCGTTGCAGCAGAGTTTCAAAGCGACTATGGGGGAGGAGGGGTGGCCGCTGCCGGAGTATCGGGCCCTCGCCACGATGCTCGACACCATACCAGCGTCAGAGATCGCACAGGGATTGGGATGGGCGGCCGGCCAGCACCTCCAATACCTTGCAGGGGTCGTTGACGACCTTCGCGCAACGGCCGCCATGCCACACGCGCAAGCCCGACTCACGAGGCAGGTCCTGGCGCGGGCTGAGTGGAAGGTGCCTACGGCCGTTGCGATCGCGCGGGCTGTCAAGAAGTTCCGCGTGATCGCAGCCCCTGACTTCCGGCGTTTCGAACATTCCATGGTCGGTTTCTACCTGGAACGCGACGGACTCCGGTTCGTCCGACCGCTGGCGCTGGCGATTGCCCAAGCCCCGGCAGGGGTCGCCACCCTCGCGGGCGTGGTCCCGACCGAGGCCGACAAGACGACCCTCGTGGACAGCCTGACTGCCGTGCCGGCGGCGCAGACGCTCGTGGCGGACGGCGTTGCGACGCTCGAGCAAGTACCCGATGCGCGGGATGCTCGAGAAGAAGCGTTCCGCCGGCTCCACACCCGCGGGGCGACGTACTCCCACATGATTACCGCCGCCCATGACGAGGACCCGGTGGCTTACCTCCGGCGCCTGCTGTTCCAATTCGGCGTCATGCTCCCGCCACACCCCGAACGTTCCGACGAACTTGACCCTGCCACCCACATTGCTGTCTTGACCCTCCTCCGCGCCGCCTCCGGCGCGACCGCCGGCTTGGAAGAACCGACGGAGCAGTCGGATGACCCGATGAGTCGTCGGGAGTTCTTGCAGGACACCGCGAGGACGATTACGGCGCTCGTCCATCTCGGTCGAAAGTTCGGTGCGCTCGCCGACCTCTTTGCGTCTCGCGATAACGTCCCTGCTGTGCCGCCATGGGATCCTTACCGGGACATCTTGAGCCAAGCAGCTGAGTCTCAGATTGGGCCCACCACATACGACACGAAACGATTGTGGGTCCTTGCCAAAACGGATGAAACCCTCGGCCGAATGTTCAGCGGCAATCCACTCGAGTGGGGATTGGGGATGCGGCGGTTGCATCAGCTCCTCGACGGGGCGTTTCAACAAGCGCAGGCGCTGCAAGGGCAGCTGACGACGACCGAAGGGCGCGCCTCGTTAACCCGAGCACTCCGCAACCGGCGCCTTTCGGAGTTCGGTTCGTTGACGGATGAGCAGTTGACGGAGGGTTTCTCCTGGGCAGTCGGCGAACGATTGCGCATGGCACAATCAAGCCTTGCTCAACACGCCGCTGAGACAAAAGACTATTGGGCGCTTGTCGTCCAGCGAATTCAGGCCGCGACCGCGGCGCGGTATGGCCAAGGGCTATCCGCCGGGGCTTCAACGAAACCTTTGACCTTCGGAGCTCGGCAACCGATTTCTGAGGTGTTGGGGCAACTCTGGGAGCAGGGGATGACGCTGACTCCGGAACAAATCATGACGATGGTGAACGCCCAGGCGGTGGGGGCGAACGAGATCATGTTCCTTGAGCGATCTCGCCCCGCGGCCGGCACCACTGTCACGCTCCACGCGACCGGGGAGGTCTCGGCGTGGCTGACGTCGAGGGTACCGCAGTGGCCGGCGTGGCCGTCGGCCGAGGCCGCCGTCACGTTTGCGGTGCCAGGGGGGCCAGGCCCCCCTGGCACCGGCAACGAGAAGCATTCTCAAGGGACTGTCCCCGGGTTGTTGAGCTCCTACGCCGTCGCGGTGCGCTTGGCCAGTCAGCCCCATGTGGAGGGGATGCCCAATCTGGTGGTCCACGCGCTTGAGGCGCTCGATCGCGTGACCGCGGAACTGGTGGTGACCGTCGCCCACGCGACCCTCCCGTCCGACGACCAGGATCTCCCGGTGATTGCCACGATGCCCCTGACGGTAGACGGCCGAGAGGTCCTCGCCCTCTTCCTCTAAAACCTGATGGGGTCTGACCCCTGCAAAACCCAATGGGGTCAGACCTCGTCTGTTGACGGTCGTCGAGGAATCCGATACAATAAAGGTCTCCCCGATGATCAGCCGCTACACCCTGCCCGCCATGGGGCGGATCTGGACGGAGGACTCGCGCTTCCGGCGCATGCTGGAGGTGGAGCTCCTCGCTTGTGAAGCCCTGGTGAGGATGGGAAAAATCCCGACCGCCGCCTACCGGCGGATCCGTCGGGCGGTGAGGGCCAAGGGCATCAATCCCGCCCGCGTCGCTCAGCTCGAAGCCACCACCAAACACGACGTCGTCGCCTTCCTGAACACCATGGCGGAGTCGCTCGGGGCCGACGCCCGGTTCCTCCACCTCGGCTTGACCTCCAGCGACGTGCTGGACACCGCCACCGCGACTCAATTGGCCGAGGCCTGCGACATTCTGATCGCCGACGTGGACCGCCTGCTCGCGGCGCTGCGGCGGCAGGCGAATACTTACCAATTCACCCTCTGTATCGGGCGCACCCACGGGGTGCATGCCGAGCCGACGACCTTCGGCCTCAAGCTGGCGCTGGCGTTCTCGGAGATGACCCGCGCGCGGCAGCTGTTGGAAGATGCCCGCGCCCGCGTGGCGGTCGGCAAGATCTCCGGGGCGGTCGGCACCTACGCGCACCTCCCGCCGACCGTCGAACAATATGTCTGCAAGAAGCTCAAGATTACGCCGGCGCCGATCTCGACGCAGGTCGTGCCGCGCGACGGCTACGCGGCGTTCATGAGCCGTCTGGCGATCATCGGCGCGATGCTGGAGCGGCTGGCGACGGAGATCCGGCATCTGCAGCGCACCGAGGTGCTCGAGGCGGAGGAACCGTTCGAGGAGGGCCAGACCGGCTCGTCCGCCATGCCGCACAAGCGCAATCCGGTGTCGTGCGAGCGGGTCACCGGCTTGGCGCGGCTGCTGCGCGGCTACGCGGTCACCGCGCTGGAGAATGTCGCCCTCTGGCATGAGCGGGACATCTCCCATTCCTCAACGGAGCGGATCATGCTCCCGGACGCCACCTGTGCACTGGACTTCATGCTGGTCGAGATGACCCGGATTGTCCGGGGATTGAAGGTCTATCCGGAGCGAATGCGGGAGCATCTCGGCTTGACGAAGGGGCTCATTTTCTCGGAGTCGGTGCTCCTGGCCCTGATGGGCAAGGGGCTCACCCGCCCGGCCGCCTACCGGCTGGTGCAGCGCCATGCGATGCGGGCGTGGGCGATCCGCGGCGATTTCCGAGCCCTCTTGACGGCTGATCCGGATGTCAGACGCCACCTCACCCCCCGGGAGCTGGACCGCTGCTTTGATCTGGAGCGCCACACCCAGCACGTCCAGCGGGTCTTCACCCGGCTCGGCCTGTGACGCTCGCCGTGGCGGCCTCCGACCAGACGACGCGAACGCTGTGGCGGATCAGCGTTCGCTACCGCGACGGCATGGCGGATGCCGCGGCCGCCGGTGTGCAGGCGGCGATCGCCGACCTCGGCGCGCCAGGGGTGGAGGGCGTCGCCATCGCGCAGGTGTATTATCTCGCCGGCTCGCTCACCGCCGCCGAGGCGGAGCGCCTCGGGCGCGACCTCCTGGCGGACCCGATCACGCAGATCTACGACGCGCAAGAACTGGGCGCCAAAGGGGGTCTGACCCACAGGGGGCTGGCCCCATCTGAAGTCATGGTCGAGGTGGCGTACCGGCCGGGGGTCATGGACCCGTGGGAGCAGTCGGTGCGCGCCGGCGCGGCCACGCTCGGCATCGCCGGGCTCGAGGCGGTCCACACGGCCAAGGCCTACACCCTCCGGGGCGCGGTCACCGCGGAGACGGTCGAGACGATCACTCGCGAGCTGTTGGTGAATCCGGTGGTGGAGATGGTCGTCGCCGCCGGGGAGCGGACCCCCCTCCCGGGCGAGCCCCCGGGTGGGGGGTCCGCTCCCCGGCCGGCTGGCACGGCCCAGGTGGTCACCGTGCCGTTGCGGGCTGCCAGCGACACGCGGCTGCAACAGCTCAGCGCCGAGCGCCGGCTGGCGCTGACGCTCGAGGAGATGCGGGCGATCCAAACGCACTTTCGCGGCCTGGACCGCGACCCGACCGATCTCGAGCTGGAGACCCTCGCGCAGACCTGGTCGGAGCATTGCAAGCACAAGACGTTCCGCGGCCAGATCGTCTATACCGACGGCGCCGGGCGCAAGCAGGTGATCGACAACCTCCTCAAGCACACGATTATCCGGGCGACCGAAGCGCTGGCCAGACCGTGGTGCGTGTCGGTCTTCGTGGATAATGCCGGCGTGATCGCGCTCGACGATGAGACCTGCGCCTGCTTCAAGGTCGAGACGCACAACCATCCGTCGGCGATCGAGCCGTTCGGCGGGGCGAATACGGGCGTCGGCGGTGTGATCCGCGACGTGTTGGGCACGGGCCGGGGGGCCAAACCGGTCGCCAATACCGACGTGTTCTGCTTCGCGCCACCCGATCTGGCCGCAGACCGGCTGCCGGCCGGCGCGCTGGCGCCGAGGCGGATCATGACCGGCGTGGTCGCCGGCGTCCGCGATTACGGCAACAAGATGGGGATCCCGACGGTCAACGGCGCCGTCCTGTTCGACGAGCGGTTCGCCGGCAACCCGCTGGTGTTCTGCGGGACGGTCGGGGTCCTGCCGAGGTCCGCCGTCGGCAAATCGGTGGCGCCTGGGGCGCTCGTGGTGGTCCTCGGCGGGCGCACCGGCCGCGACGGCATCCACGGGGCGACCTTCTCCTCGACGGCGCTCACGCAGGAATCCGAGACCGTGTCGGCAACCGCCGTGCAGATCGGCAACCCGATCACCGAGAAGACGCTGGCCGACGCGGTGCTGGAGGCGCGCGACCTGGACCTGTTCACCGCGATCACTGACTG
>JACQRF010000175.1 GCA_016206635.1 Candidatus Omnitrophota bacterium | reverse complement strand
CGCCTTGAACGTATCGGTGAGTTTGGCCTTGGCGTCGTCGAGCAATGCCTGCTGCTCGGCCACGCGCGTCGCGATGTCCGCGGCGCGGGTCTCGGCGGCCACCCTGGCCTGCTCGGCCTCTTCCAACCGCCCACGGAGCCCGGCAAACCCTTCCGCCGCCGAGTCCCGCTGCTGACGCAGCTCGTCTACGCGGGCCTCCGCGGCAGAAGTCTTGGATTTCGCCAACGCACTGCTCACGGCCCACGCCAAGCCAGCACCGGCGAGGAATACGCCGGCGAGAATCGGCCACATCGTCATCACCACGGCCGTCGCCTCCCATCCTGCACACATCGCGCCGTGAGCCGTCGGACCCGATGGCGGCCGCGAGCCACCTTCGGCTTCCCATGGCGATCACGAACGTTGGCAGATGCCTCATTTCCGACGAGAGCGCAGAATTCCTGCTGCCGATATCTCATCGGCGCCGACAATCCGGCCGCCGAGACAACGGCCGCCGGCAACGGCAGTCGTTCAAGGGCGCGAGGCTCAACTTTGATGGCGCCACCCCCATACGACTTTCCCACCAACGCAAGATTCGCCACTGTGTCAGGATGGCGAAGCGCCGCCCACAATTTCTCCAGAAAATCCGGGGTGTCCTCTCGTGGATACACGCACAAGAATCCCGTCAATGGAATAACGCCCGCCGTATTCCGTATGAATCGGGAGTTGCGTCGGCCAAGATAGGAAAACAAGATAGGTGGTACCACTCTTCGCTCCATTTTGTACCAGGGCCGCCGTGTCGCCAGCAACGCATGACGTGGAAGACCTTCTGTCTCACCGTGCCGCAAATAGGCTCGGACGGCGCCGGGAAACTGCTCCAAGGGGCGACCATCTAACGCCAACAGCACCGTTGGTCGTCCCGACCGCCGCAATGCCCGGAGGGTACCATTGGTAATTTCTTCACCTCCCGTGTCTCGTGTCCTCGCAATGGCCGGCCGCAAGAACGCGTTTGGAATTCCGAGGGTCGACGCCTGTTCGAGCGTCAGGAGAAAGAATTCGTTCGCCCCGGTGGCCACGCCTCTGACCACCCTGGCGAAATCTCCCAAGCAAGGACCGCCAGCCCCCCTCGAGGTCGGAGCCCGCGACAACCCCGTCATCAATCCCTCTGACACCGTCCGCCGACACACCGAAAGAGCACTGCCATGCGTTTCCGGGAATCCTGAAAGAACCCACGTCTTGAGGGCAGTTGTCCCCGCTTGGGTGCATCTGGCCCACCAACAATGCGCCCGAGGCACGGTGTTCTTGATGAAGAACACCAAGGCATTCGTATCCACCCCAGGAAACGGCGAGGCGTCTGGGGTAAAAGCGACGACGGCTTCCAACGCATATCGGCTCGTAATCCATCGCCAGAGTGTCGGAGCAAACACGCCTTCACAGGTATCGGCCGGCATGATGAACGCCAGGCGCCCGCCACGGTTCAATAATTGAAGGGCCCGCAGCAAGAAGTAGATATGGAGCCCGGCCCGGCCATCGAGCGGATGCCCGATCGTGCGTGCCGCGAATATCTTTAATCGTTCCTTCATGCCTTTCGACAATCGATGGTGCCGAACGTAAGGGGGGTTTGCCACAATGGCGTTGAAGTGCCGCTGAGGCGGATCGGCCATGAAGTCTCGAATCTCAACGCCGCCGAGATCCATCCTCGACAACCCATGCCGAGTGGCCTGTTGCAACGCCTGCGGATCGACCTCCGCCCCAAGAAGGGCTGGATGTTGCCCGAGCTCATTCGCAACAACCTTCGTCGCTCTGAGAAACGCACCGGCACCGACGGCCGGATCGAACACATGGCCGGGGTGATCTTGCAACACATATCCCACCATGGCTTCCGCCACCCAGTCAGGCGTCCAAAACTGGCCTTTTTCTCGCAACGCCTCTCTCGCAGGGCCGGTCTTCGGCAACGCGCAATCAATCATTCAGACACCCATCTGGGCCAAATCGTCAATACGGTGTTCCCAAATCCAATCGATCCCCTCGGCAGCTTCATACCCCAAATACCCGCTGTCGAAGTACCCGCAGAGAAATAACACGTATCGTATCGTCTTTCCGTACGTGCTCCGTAACTGTGAGATTTTTGTGGCCTCTTCTTTCCGTCGCTTGTTTGGATTGGTGAAATCGCCGGCCGATTTGGCTTCGACAAGCAACGGAGCGCCATTGGTCTTAGGCACGCGTGGGGCAATTGCACAATCAACAGGAATATTGACATGCCGGCCATGATGGCTTTGTTTGACAGGAACGCCCAGCCGAAACGAGAAGGTGCCGGGCCGCATCTCATCAAATTTCGAGACGTCGCGTGGTTGAACGTAGGCATATCTTTTGCGTTCCAACCATCGTTTGATCGAAGCAAGTTGCCGTCGTTCTTGAGCGTTGCGGATGATGGGATCCGCTTCCGCTCCACAGAGGCGGTCAGCAATAATCGATGCCGCACGGTAGCGCTCCTTCCGAGACGGCCGACGTTTGCTCAAAAGCCACGGACAGATTTCTGAGTCTGCCAATTGCATGATGACACGGCCCAGTTTCTGAAGCTCGCTTTCTAAAACTGCCTGACCCATCCGCGGTGGAACTCGCTTGCCAACCTCCATGCTCTGAAGAAGACCCCTCGTCACCCCGGCTAGCCCGATGAGGCGGTCTCGAGCAAGCGGCGGCGCCGTGGTCATCCGCAGAATTGGCAGCACTGACGGAGTTCGACACAGCACTGATGGGGAGACATTGGTAAGATTGTTTGTCCATTTGAGCGCAGACTCGACTTTCTCTGTAGTGCTGATGCGCGTCTCTCGATAGGCCTTGGGCGCGAAACGGATAAACCATTCATTGTAAAAATCTACCGACTCGGCAATATCAGTTTTCCAGCGCGACGGTTGATCGGCGTTAACCGTTGTCATCGGCGGGGCTCTCCGGGCGGCGGGGGGATCGAGGCCTGGAGTTTCTGCGTGTAGCGCACCCGCAGCTCGTACAGGGCGTTCTCGAGGAATTGGGATTCCTCGGCGGTGAGATTCCCTTGCGTCTTTTGCTGCAGGAGGCCAAGGGTATCAATGAGGTAGCGGGCCTGCTCGAGATCTTCCCGGCGCTGAGTGGTGCCGGGGATCGGCAGCTCGCCGAGGGCGATCATGGCCTGCATGGACAATGAAGAGAGAAAGACGGCGAAGCTGGGCTCCGGGAGACCGGTGGCGTCAAGGTCTGAAGGGACAGTCCCCTCAACAGCGGGTATCTCTTCCGCCGGCTTTCCGGTCATCTCAGCGGGGAACCCAGGGTTCCCCGCTGGGCCCCCTCCTTCAGAGGTCAACGACTCACCTGCCTTCGTCCCTGCCTGACCGGCGGGCGGGGACAGTCCCTGGCCCTGGCCCGGCGGTTTCGGCTTGGCGGCCTGCGCCTCGGCGAGCCGGCGCTCGCGCTCCACCTGTTCCTTCCAGCTCTCGTCCACCTTTTTCTCTACGGTCATGGGGTCTTCTCCCCCCTCACCCCATCCCTCTCCCCGGAGGGGAGAGGGGGAGACGCGGCCGCCCCGGTACCGGGTACAAGCTTGTACCCGGTACCGGACGCGGTACCGGACGGACGGCCGATGAACACCACGCACCGGTCCGGGGTCAGGTATCGCTCGGCCACCCGGCGAAGATCGTGGACGGTCACCCCCCGCACCTGGGCGGGGTACGCTTGATATCGCCGCCAGCCGACCGCGAACAGCTCATCCAAACTGGTCGCCAAGCTGAGCGCCCCATTGGTCTGGAGTTGGATGCCCTGCGCGCCGATCACCCCCTCCTGGGCCACCGATAGCTCGTCGGCGGTCACCCCGGCGGCACGCAGGCGGGCGACCTCTTTAAGGAGCGTCGCCACGACGGCGTCGGCCTGCGACGGATCGGTGACGGCGTACAAGACGATGCTGCCGGGGTCCGGCCCGGTGGAGACGGTCGAGCCGACGGTGTAGGCCAATCCCTTGCGCTCGCGCACCTCGGTGAACAGGCGCCCGCCGCTGCCGCCGAGGACGGCGTCCAACACGTCCACCGCCGCGAAATCCGGGTCGGTCACGGACACGCCGCGGAAGCCGATGAGGACGATCGCCTCGGCGCGCGGCCAGACGCCGGTGACGCGACGGCGCGACGCCAGCGGCGCCAGCGGCGGCCGGGCGGCGGGCGGCGGGACCTCGGCGGCGGGTTGGCCGAAGGCCCGCTCCAACAAGGGGAGGACATCCGCCTTGCGCACATCGCCGAACAGGCTGACCACTGTCCGACGGGGGGAGGCCAGCACCCGGTGGCACGCCGCCGCGTCCGCGACCGTCAGCCGGGCGACCGACTCGGCGGTCCCCTCCGGCGGCAGCGCGTACGGGTGCTCGGCGAACAGCGCGCGCATCAGGCGCCGCCGGCCCCACGGAAACAGATCATCCTCGGTCTGCGCGATCTCCGCCTGCAGCAGCCGCTGCTCTTTGAGAAATTCATCGGCGGGGAACGCCGGGTGATGCCAGATGTCGCTGAGGAGGGTCATCCCGGTGGCGACGTCGTCGCGCAACAGGGCGAGCGACACGCCGACGCTGTTGCGGCCGCTGGCGCTGGCCAGCTCGCCGCCGAGCGAGCGGACCAGCTCGGTCAGCTCCTGGGCGCTGCGGGAGGCGGTCCCGCGCAGCAGCATGCGCGCCGTCATCGTGGAGACGCCGTTGATGGCCTCGGTTTCGTGCAGGAGGCCGCCAAACGCGGTGATGCGCAACGTGACGATCGGGTAGCGCGGGTCTTCCCGCAGCAACACCCGGACGCCGTTGGACAAGGTGATCCGCTCGAGGGATGAGTCCGCCGACGGGGCCGCCCCTTGTTGGGGCTGTCCCTGGATCTCCTCGGGTGCCGGGGCGCGGCGCAGGGTCACCTGGATGGCCCTCGATGACGCCAGGTAGTCGCGGGCGACGCGCTGCACGGCCTCGGCCTCCACCTGCTGGACCGCTTCCACGTAATGCTGGGAGAACCGCGGATCGCCGGCCAATGCCTCATTGACGGCCAGGTCGCCGGCCTGCGCCCCGACCGTTTGCCGGCCGAAAAGGTCTTGGGCGATGACGGCGCGCTTGGCGGCCGCCAGCTCGATCGAGGTGACCGACCGGCGTTGGAGTTCCGCGATGACCGCGTGGGTGGCCGCCTGGGCTTCCGAAATCCGTGATGGATCCAGATGCATGGTGATTGCAAACAGTCCGGGTTCCCGCGGCGTATAGTTCCAGCCGGCCACGTCGTGCACGATCCCCGGCTCGCGCAACGCCACATCCAGCCGCGATCCCCGGCCCTCCCCCAGCACGCGCGCCAGCGTATCCAACGCGACGAGGTTCGGGTCGGTCACCGCCACCCCGGGGAACACGATGGCCAGCTGCGCGACGGCCACGTCGGCCGTTTCATCAACCTGGCGCGGGGCCACCGGGGGCGGCTCCGCCGGGGTCACGACGGGCGGCTCGAGCCCGCGCGGCCACCCGGCCAGCTCGCGCGTGGCCGCGGCCCGCACCGCGGCCGGGTCGGCGTCCCCGACGATCGCCAACACGGTCCGGTTCGGCGCGTAGTGCGCCCGGTAATAGTCCACGACCTGCTGCCGGGTCAAGGCCCTCAGCAACGGCTCATAGCCAACGATCGGGATACGGTAGGGATGCTCGCGGTAGGCGGCCGCCCAGATCAGATCCGCCATGGACTGATCGGGGTCGTCGCGGCGCAGCTTGAGCTCGCGGAACACGACGTCCAGCTCCCGGGTCAGCTCCTGCGGATCGAACGACGGGTGCTGGAGCGCATCGGCCAGGAGCGTGAGGGCCTCCGGGAAATGATCGCGGTGAATGGTGAGGGTGTAGCCGGTGACATCGTGCGTCGTGTGGCCGTTGATCTGGCCGCCGTACGACTTGACCTCGCGCTCGATGGCGCCCACCGGGCGGGTCGCCGTCCCCTTGAACAACATATGCTCGACGACGTGGGAGACGCCGGTGCCGGCCCAGGCCCCTTCCGTGGCGCTGCCGGTCTTGACGAGCGCGTCCAACGCGACGAGCGGGGCGCTGTGGTCTTCCTGGAACAGCACCACCAAGCCGTTGGGCAGCGCCCAGCGATGCAGGGGGCGCGACGGGGGCACCGAGAATGACGTGGTGATCTCAGGATGGGTCATGGTTGCGCATCCAGCCACGCCGAGCAGCGCCACCACCCACGGCGCGACCCCACGCGGCCCTCCGGCCCGTGGAGGCCCGCCTCGAGGCATGGCGGGCATCGGCTAACTGCGCCGACGGGAATCCCGAAGCTTGCGTCGCCGGCGGACGCTCGGCTTCTCGTAATGCTTGCGCTCCCGCACGGCCTTGAGGATCCCTTCGCGCTCGACTTTCTTCTTCAGCCGGCGCAGGGCTTTCTCCAGCGGCTCATTCTCTCGGACTTCAACGACAGGCATAACTCGTTACTGTACCGTCAGCTCCGACCGCCGTCAAGGGGAAAGCTCGATCGTCGCATCCTCGCCGGGGAGGAACGCGACGAAAAACTCGTAGGTTTCGGAGGCCAGCGTGAGCTCGGCCGGCATCGGGGGAAATGGGGCGGCCGCGGTCATGCCCTCCATGGCCGCCTCCGCGAACACCGGGGCGGACGGCTCGTCACACGACGCCGCCTGGAGCGCCCCGGTCCGGCCGATGGTCAGCTGCAACCGCACCGACCCCTGCCCGCCGTTGGCCTGGGCGGGATACCGGATCGCGCGCTGGAGCCGCGCGCGCACGGCTTGTTTGTACTGGAAGGCGGCAAAATCGGCGGGGGTGAGGAGGCTCGGGACGGGCCTCGCGTGGGGGGAGACCGCCGGGTCCTGCCGCGAGCCCACCCCGCCGTCCTCGCGGGGGTCCACGATGCCCCCCATCCCCCGCTGCGGGCGGGCGGGGGCCCCGGCTCGCGGCACCCGGCGGTCGGACACTCGTTTGGCCGCGCCCGACGGCTTCTCCAGTGGGCTCGCGGCAGGTCCCGGCGGCCAGGCCCGACGCGAGGCCTCATTCAACGGTTCCCACGCGGGGAGATACGTGACGGTGATCGGCTCGGACGATTGCCAGCGCGGGGGCTGCACGAACGGCCCCGGCCATTGCATCAACAAGAACCCGTGCAACCCGACGGATAATGCCCCCGCAACAACCGCTATCCTCATTGAGAACTTTCCTGTCACCTCAAGGGGGAACCCAGGGTTCCCCCTTGGGCCCCTTCCTTCAGAGGTCAACGACTTGGCGAACTCCGTTGGCCCCTTCCTTCAGAGGTCAACCGCTTTGGTGACTCTCGGGGACAGGGTCGGGGACCAGCGGCGCCAGCGGCAGACGAGTGAAAAGCCGCCGAAGAGCAGCGCCGTGTACGCCAGATCCCCCACGAGTTGCCAGCGGTAGAACGGAATGCCGGCCACGTAGCAGGCGACGAGGCCAGCCCCTGTGCGGGGATAGAGGAGCCCTTCGAGCCAGACGCCGAAGTTCGAGAGCAGGTAGAACAGGAGCGAGCCGGAGAGGGTCGCGCCGCCGATGGCCAGCGGCCGCCAGCGCGAACGCAGCCGCGCGCCCAGGAGCACCGTCAGCCCCAGGGCCACATAGCCCAAGAGATTCTGGGGCCCCCAGCCGAGCGCCAGATCCCCGACGAACAACGCCCCGACCGCCAGCACGAGGGCCACCGGCATCGGGAGCCACGCGCCGGCAAACAGCGCCATGGCGGTCAATGGGGTCAGGTTGGGCGGGTGCGGGATGAACCGCGCGAGGGCGCCCACGGCGAAGAAGCCAACCGCTGTCCACATCATGGTCCGTGACAATGGGTCAGTCTGCATGAGTGATCTCCTGTGTGCGTAGTCTACCATAGAGTGTCCCCACATGGAGCGATCTCATGAAAACGGCGACCCCCGGGAACGGACGGGCTAGAATAGACCCAGTTCCCGTACACCTCGGTCAAGAGGAGGGTCGCCAATGCCGTATTATGCCGGACTGGATTT
>JACQRF010000173.1 GCA_016206635.1 Candidatus Omnitrophota bacterium | reverse complement strand
GACCGGTGGTTCCGGGATCGTGATCGGCGGCTCCACCGGTTCCGGGATCGTGATCGGGGGCGCGGGCTCAAGAAGTTTCTGGTCCTGGGGGGTCGGTGACTGGACCGGTACCTGGAGCTTCGGATCGGGAGACCGCGGCGGGTTCCAGAACAACGAGGCCTGTTGTTTCTGCATGCCGGCCAGCGCCCGGCTTTCCCCCTGCGCCAGCGCCCCCGCCTGCTCGATCGTCACCGCTGCCCCTGGATCGCGGGATTCCTGCAGCGGCGTCCCGTAATCCGCGGCGTTGGCGAGCGGGGCGGCGGCGGCCACGGCGATCGCCACCACCACGGCGGTTGTTTTGATAAGCATCCGATAACCGGTCACAAGACCCCTCCCCTTCCTCCTTCTTCGGATACCAGGAGTATGCCACAGAATCGGTTACGCGTCAATGGAATATTCTAAATTTTTACTATGACTAACAGTCGACTTCAGACTTCAGGGACGCTCCCTGCCTACCGGCAGGCAGGCATTCGGGGACACACCTCCATATTATGTAAGCTGCTGGAGCTGCGCATCCACGAGCTGCTCGTAGGGCCGCGTGGCGGTCAAATACTCGTGGTACCTGGCGCGCCGCGCCTGATCGGTCGGGCCAAGCCCTTCGTAGGCCGGGTTGCGATCGAGGAGCTCTTGCCCCATCCCTTGCCCCGTGAGATAGTACGCCGCACTGGACCAGGGATGCTCTTCGGCCCGCGCACAGAGTTGCGCCCGCACCGGGTTGCGCTCGATATAGCGGGCGCATTCCAGCAGATAGTTCTCGTGCTCAATCGGCAAACTTTTGAACCGCCCTTGCCAGAGGTGTCCCACCAAGTGGTATCGGCGGCGCCAGTGGAACTGGTAGGCCTGCTGCACCCGGCGCATCCAGGCGGTCAAGATGTCAATGGTTTTGGTGGCTAGCACGAGGTGGACATGGTTGGGCATCAAGCAGAAGTGGTAACACTGCCCGGTACTCGCCGTCTTAAATCGCGTCAGGAGCGCCAAGTACTGCTGATAATCGGTGGCGTCTCGGAAGATCGGTTGCCGGTTGTGGCCGCGGGCCAGGACGTGGTAGCAACCGGTGGGACTAGGGTGTCGGGCCAGACGGGGCACTGGGATCCTCCGCCACCCTCGATACCACAGATTTCCTCATAACACAATCTCATTCTGTTATATCAGAAAATCCCTCCATCCCGCCTCCGCTCGCAGAGTGTCCCCAAATGGAGCGTCCCGGTATTCCTACCATGTGATCTCCACGTCGAGCATGATGGGAGAGCTGTCGCTGACCTTGGCGGTGTAGATCATGCCGCGCTCCATGGACGGCGCCCAGACCTCGGGTCCCAGTCTTTGCCCCCCTGGCCCCAATGGGGGTGGTGGCAGATACTGCCAGAATTGCACGGTGCGCCGCGGGGCTGGCAAGGGATCCGAGGGCGGCTGCCATAACGGATTCCCGCCGCTGGTCATGCCGTTCCAGCCGTTGCCTTTCCACCGGGTGATGGTGACCTGGCTGCGGTCCACGCCGAATCGCTCCAGCCGCAGCACGGCATAGATATCCACGAGCACCTGGCTGGTGGGATTCCGGACCATCACGGTCGCCAGGTAGGGCTTGGCCGGCTCGGCCGTCGGGGCCTTCGACGAGGGGTAGTAGACCGGGAACTCCATCGTCTCCGCCCAGGCCGCGGCCTGGAGCAGGAGGCCCGCCACGAGGCCGAGACCTACGCCCCAGCGACCGCCGCGCCTTACGGCCACGTGACCTCCACTTCGAGGATGAGCGGCGGCGCGGATGCGGATCCGCCGAAGGGGCTTTTCCCCGTATAGATCATCCCGCGCTCCATGGATGGCGCCCAGACCCTGACCACCGGGTTCGGGCCCCCCTGCAGGAAGTTTATCTTGGTTCTGAGCGAGGGCATCGGAGCCGACGTCGTCGTCCGCCAGTCGTTGGGGCTCATGCCGTTCCACTCGGTGCACCGCCATCGGACGATGGTGATCGCGGTCCGGTCCACGCCGAGTCGCCAGAGCTCCAGCGCGGTATAGACATCCAGGTAGACCGCGCCCTCATCATCCGGAATGCTCACCGAGACCAAGGAGGGCTTGGACGGCGTGGCGGGCGGGGGGGCGGGCGCGGGGTAGTAGGTGGTGATCTCGAGCGGCTCGGCGCCGGCCGGGGACGCCACCGCGGCCGCCAACAGGACTCCGCCGAGCGCGAGCCCCCGGCAGCCCCGCCTCACCAGGTCACCTCGACATCCAGGATGGCGGACAACGGACCCGGCCATGATCCCAAGATCTGGTTCCAGATCATGCCGTTCTCCATGGAGGGTACTGTGATCTTGATCCAGCTGCCGTTCCTCAGCCAGCCGGGGTACTGCCAAAGGTAGATGACGGTTCTCGGGAACGGCATGGGCGGCGACGGGGACATCCAGGCGGCGGGCGGACCAGTCCCGCCGCCGCCGGTATCGCTGTCGGACGTCCCTATCATGTCATTCCAGTCGCTGAGCCGCCACCGGACGATGGTGATCTGGCTCCGGGTCACGCCGAACCGCCACAGCCGGAGCGCGTCATAGACATCCACGGCCACATCGGTCCCCGGATTCGAGATCCCCACGAGCATCCGGTACGGTTTCGTCGGCGCCGTCT
>JACQRF010000018.1 GCA_016206635.1 Candidatus Omnitrophota bacterium | reverse complement strand
TAGAACTTCCCTTCCTCTCCCTCGCTGTCCGCATCCTCTGCGGTGTAGAATCCGCCCTCCGGATGGGCCAGGTCCCGCAGGACATAGTCGAAGGTCTCCCGCGCCGCCTCGGCGAATGCCCCGGTTCCTGTGACTTGAAACGCCTCCAACAAGGTCCTCGCAATCAGGGCTTGATCGTAGAGCATCTTTTCGAAGTGCGGCACAAGCCATCTGGCGTCGGTTGAGTAGCGGTGAAACCCTCCGCCGAGATGGTCGCGAATCCCGCCGCGGATGAGACGGTCCAGCGTGGTCGTCACCACCGTGAGCGCGTCGTCTGATCCGCTGCGAGCCCAAGCCGTCAAGAGGAAGGAGAGCTCGTGGCTGCGCGGGAACTTCGGTGCGCCTCCGAATCCCCCCCAGGTCGGATCGAACGCGTTGACGGCTTGCCCGACAGCACGCTCCAGCACGTCCACGCCCAGGGCGCCGGGCTTCGTCGCGGCCAGCGACTGGCGCAGGAGCCCGGTCAGCTGTTCAGCGGACTGGGTCACCTCGGAGCGCTTGGCGCGCCAGGCCTGCGCGATCGCCGGCAAGAGCTCGGTCATGCCCGGTAGACCCCCGCGCCGCTCCTTCGGGAAGTAGGTGCCGCCGAAAAACGGCTGGAGGTCCGGGGTCAGGATGACGGTGAGCGGCCAGCCGCCCTGCCCGGTCATCGCCTGCACCGCGGTCATGTAGATCGCATCAATGTCGGGCCGCTCCTCCCGGTCCACCTTGATGGCTACCACAGTCTCGTTCATTATCCTGGCCACCTCGGGATTCTCGAACGACTCCTTCTCCATGACGTGGCACCAGTAGCAGGTGGAGTAACCGACGGACAGGAAGATCGGCTTATCCTCCTTCTTGGCCTTGGCGAACGCCGCCTCGCCCCAGGGGTACCAGTCCACCGGGTTGTAGGCGTGCTGGAGCAGATACGGGCTCTTCTCCCGGATCAGGCGGTTGGGGCGGCGACCTTGTGTATCCGCCGCCGACGGCGCGGCGGGGTCTTGCCGGCACCCGACGACTCCGCTGGCGATCAGAAGCCCCGCCACCCCGAGGCCGACCCACCGCCGCGTGGTCGTCATCCCAACAACTCCTGGATCAGCGATTCCATCGTGCGCGCCTCCTCATCCGTATAGGAGCCGCCCGGATGAATGAAACGGATGATGCCTTCCTGATCGATCAGGAAACTCACCGAGGTCCATTTCTGGCCGGAACCGTCCAGCCACCACCGCTGTAATGTCCGCCACTCGGGATCAATCGCCACCGGAAACCGGAACCCGTAGCGCTCCACGAGCTGCGCCACATGCTCCCGGGTCACAGGGGCGGGTGACTTGTGATGATAGATCCCCACCACGGCGAGCCCGCGGCGCCGGTACTGTTCATCCCATTGGACCAGGTGCGGGGCCGACGCGGCGCAGTAGGGGCATTCCGGCCCGGTCCACCAGCGGACCAGCACCACCTGGCCCTTCAGCTGCCCCAGCGACAGCGGCCGGCTGTTGAACCACTCGACGAGCTCCCAGGCAGGAGCCGGCGCGCCAAGGAGCTCCCGCCCCTCGTGAGCGAAGGCGTCCGCGGGACCCGCCACGACGGCCATCGCCAACAAGCCCCCGGCGATCCACGTCATGTCTCCACCTTCTGCCTGGCATCGCTGAACCGGAATTCCGTCACTACACCGTCAAACGTCCGGCCGTCCACTTCCACGTAGGGATAGAATAGGATGTTCACCGGCCCGTTCTGCGGAGCGGGCACGAGCTGAATATCCCGGCCCATGCTCACCAGAAAGCGATTCCCATCCCGCGCGCCAAAGTAGTGGTCCTTGAGCTCCGGACGCTTCCAGGCCTCCGAGGCGTCCAACGGAGTCCACCCCTTGTCTCCCTCGTAGAATTCCGCCCAGCAATGGTAGCCGGGAATGGCCCCCGAGGGTTCCGGCGGGACGACGAACCCGATCTTGAACCGGGAGGGGATCTGTTCGGCCCGCGCCATGGAGATGAACAGGGAATGGAAATCGGTGCAGTTGCCCGCGCCCACCGCGCACGCGCGGGCCGTATCCCCCCGCCCATATCCCGGAACCGTCTTGTCGTATCGCATGCTCCGGATGACCTGCTCATAAATCCCTCGGGCCTTCTCCCATCCGGATGGGCGACCGGCCGTGGCGTCCCGGGCCCGGCGGCGAACCTCGTCGTCAATGATGACCAACCCCTGCGGCTCGAGGTAGTGGGGTAGCTCGCGGGGGGTCGGTGGGGGGTCGGCCACGGCGGTAGATCCCAGCAACCGCGCGCGATACGCCACGGCGATCTCGATCGGCTGCGCCGCCATCGGGGACAGCGTCAGGTGGAGGAGATCGTTGCCGTACTCCGGATCCTGCGTGATCGTGTACGGCACCGGCGACCGTACCTCGCGCCGCAGGATCCGCTGCTCGGCGCTGGTCTTGGCCAGAGGGATCCAAACCTGCATGTCCTGCGCCCCCGCCGGCAGCGACGGCAGCCGCGCCACATACGTGAGTTCGATGTCCCGCCCCGATGGGGCGAGGGTGGCGCCCAGAAAGATCATGATGACGCACCCCAATCCGACGAGGGCGCGCCACCAGCCGAGCCAACCCCGAGGGCGTCGGGCGGCGAGAAATGCCTGCAGTCGTTCCGCCATCTCCGGAGGGATCTCGGCCTCCTGCGCGTCTCGGCTGAGGTGGATCGTCTCCCGGTAGGTCTTCAAGAAGGCGAGGCAAGACGGACAGTCCTTCAGGTGCTCGTCCATGGCTTGCCGGTCGGCCGGCGTCAGCCGGTCTTCGACGTAGTCGTAGAGGAGCTGGCCAACGTCACGACACCGGAGCATCGGACCTCCTCGACGCGCGCTCGGCCATCACGTCCGCCAACGATTTCCGCAGGAAGAGCCGCGCCCGGTGCAGCCGCGACTTGAGGGCCGGCAGTGAAAGGCCCGAGACCGCGCAGGCCTCATCGGCCGACAGGCCTTCCACGTCCCGCAGCACAAACACCATTCGGTACTCCGGCGGCAACCGGTCCGCCGCCGCGCGGATCTGAGCCGCCAATTCCCGTCGGTCCGCCTCGTCGCGGGGCCCCGGCGTCCAATCCGCGATCGGCTCGACCGTCATCCCCTCGACATTCATCGCCGGTCCCAGCTCGTCGGCCAGCGGCAGCATCGGGACCTTGGGCCGGCGCCGCAAGGTCATCAGGCAGGCGTTCATGGTGATGCGATAGATCCAGCTTGACACCGCCGCCTCGCCGCGGAATGTCCCGGCCTTGCGGGACACGGTCAGCGCCACATCCTGCAGGACTTCCTCCGCATCATGCGTGTTGTGGAGCATCCGCACGCTCATCCCATAGATCCTCGTCTGGTATCGGCGGAACAGGAGCCACAGCGCGGCCTCCTCTCCGCGGCCGACCCGCCGGAGGAGTTCGGCATCCGTCGGCTCGGACAATGCCTGCTGTGGATGAGATGCGTCAGGGTCCGTCAAAGGTTCACGAGGAGGGGGTCATTCCACGATGCCGGTTTCCAGCCAGGCGTACCGGCCGGCCAACACCTCTTGCGCGACGCGGTAGCCGGCCCGGTCGTCCGGCAGCTCCGGGCGCGCCAGGCGGCGGTCAATGCGCCGGCGCGCCCCGAGGCAGAAGAGATCGGCGAGGAGAACCGGGTCGCCGTCGGGGCCAGGCCCCTGTAGAGCCCTATGGGGGCCTGACCCCATTGGGGGTCTGGCCCCGGCCAGCCAGGCCGCGCGGGAGATGGTGGCGGCCATCGCGAACAAATCCACGCCCACCTCGACCATCCGGAACAGGACGAGCTGGCGCTTTTCTAATCCCTGCTGATAGCGGAGCATTGCGTGGAACAGGGTGCGGGCCAGCCGCCGGCTGGCCGCCTGCACGAACCGCCAATGGTCACGCAGCGGCGCCGGGATCGCCGCCGGGGTGGCGCCGAGCGTGGGCAGCCACTGGCGCGGGTACCAGCCGGCGTAGAAGACGGCGGCCCGCAGGGCTGTGGAGACCCGCTGGCCGAGCCGCCGGTCAGGGAGGATCACATCGAACGCCCGCCGGATGTGGGGGTCGAGGGCCTCGCGCGCGATGAACAGGTGCATGACTTCGCTCGTCCCCTCGATGATGCGATTGATCCGCATGTCGCGGAACGCCCGCTCGACGGGGATCGGCGCCTCACCCCGGGCTTTCAGGGAGTCGGCGGTCTCATAGCCGCGGCCGCCGCGGATCTGCAGCGTGTCATCGCAGATCGCCCACGCCGCCTCCGAGCAGAACAACTTCGCCATCGCCGCCTCGATCCGGATATCGAGATCGCCGCGGTCGGCCCACGCGGAGGTCAGCCAGGTCACCGCCTCCATCGCGAACAGGTGTGACGCCATCTGGCCGATCTTCGCCGCCACCGCCTCGTGGCGGCCGATCGGCCCGCCCCACTGCTGGCGTTCGTTGGCCCACCGCCGGGTGATCCGCAGCATCAGCTTCGCCGCGCCGACGCAGGCCGCCGGCAGGGTGAGCCGGCCGGTGTTCAGCGTCATCAGCGCCAGCTTGAGGCCGCGGCCGGGGCCCCAGAGGATGTTCTCCTTCGGCACTCGGACATTGGTGAATCGCAGCAGCCCGTTCTGGATCCCCCGGATCCCCATGAACTGGCACCGGTGGACCACCTCGATCCCCGGTGAGTTCCCCTCGACGATGAACGCGGTGATCTGCTGGCGGGTCTTGCCACCGATGGTGCGGTCCGGGGTCTTGGCCATCACCACCAGGAGCTCCGCCACCGGGCCATTGGTGCACCACAGCTTGTCGCCGTTGAGGAGGAACGCCGCGCCGCCGTCCACCGGGGTCGCGGTCGTCGCCATCTTCGCCGGGTCGGAGCCGACGTCCGGCTCGGTCAGGGCGAACGCCGACACCGCCCCGCGGGCCAGCCGAGGCAAATACTGGCGTTTCTGCGCGTCGGTGCCGAACATCTTGAGCGGCTGCGGGACGCCAATGGACTGGTGGGCGGAAAGCCAGACTGCCGTTGACCCACAATAGCTGGCGATCAACGCGATCGCCCGGTTGTAATTCATCTGCGACAGCCCGAGGCCGCCGTGCTCCTTCGGGATCTTCATGCCGAAGGCGCCGAGCCGGGCCAATCCTTGGATCACGTCGGCCGGCATCTCGCCGGTCCGGTCAATGGCGTCGGCATCCACCTGGGCTCTCAAGAACGCCTCGAGCTCCGCCAGATACCGGTCGCCGATGGCGGCGTCTTCGGCCGATTGGGCGGCGTACGGGACGAGCAACCGCGTGAGCACGCGGCCGAGGAACAACTGCCCCGCCACGGTGGGACGGTCCCACGACGTTTCGCGGGACTGCTCGATCAGCTCCAGCGCCGCGTGGGCCGCGCCGTCAGCCACGGGCCCGCCTCGTGACCCCCAGCTCGCGCCGGACCCACGACCACCACTCCGCTTCCAGCTCCTGAGGATCTCGGCGATACTCCACCCGCAACGCCTCCTGGATCGCTGTCCCCTGCCCCAACCGCCTCAGCAGGCGGACCATCTGCGGCCACCCGCCCGTCCGCACCAAGTAGCTGACGATCAGATACGCCTGCTCATAGCGGGATGTCAGCACCGGGTCGTAGTACGCCCGTTCCTGCCACAGCGCGCCCCAGGATACCACATCCGGCGGCGGCCCGTCGCCGGCCGGCGGCGGCGTCCCGCCCGCCGCGCTCAGGGCGGCGCGGAACGCCTGGGTCGGGAACGGCCGCACGCGCGCCTCCTCCACCGTCGCCAGCCCTTCATTGAGCCAGATCGGGCACCGGCCTTTGGTGAGCTCATGCACGAGGACATGGGTGTATTCGTGCCAGAGCACGCGCTGCAGCGACTCCGTGGCCGTCGCCCCGGCCGGCAGCGGCAGGCGGATCTTCCCATCAAACAACCCCTGGACTCGATGCGGCGCGGACTGCATCTGACTGAAATCCGCGGCGGTATACACGATCACGGTGATGGGATAATTGGGAAAGGTGTCGAACGACTGGCCGACCAAGCGGTAGACATTGCGCAGGAGGTCCCGGAGGTCGGTCAGATCGACCGCGGACTGGTCTTCGGCGAGCCGGATCACGAACGGATGGGTGTCGCTGCGCGCCAGCCCCTGCTCGACCGGCAACTCCTTGCGCAGTTGCTGCAACCGCTGGCGCACGTCGGTCCGGGCCGGATCCATGGCCAGCGCCCGCTCCCAGGTCGTCTGCGCCGCAGCCAATTCCTGGCGCAGGTATTGCAACTCGCCTAATAACACCCAGGTCTCGACGCGGGGCGACGGCTTGTGGGAGGCCTCGATGGCATAGCGATACGCGAGGTCGTAGTGCCGGTCCTCATAGGCCTGGATCGCCTGGACCAGTGGGTCATCGGCCGCCGAGGCGGGGCCGGCGCCGGCCCATCCGACGACAACAGCCCACCCGAGGCCGAACCCGATCAGGCGGAAGGGGGACGCGGCGGTCAGGGTCATCGCGGTCTGGACAGTATACCGTGGGGTCAGAAGCGGGAGGAAGGAAAAAACGGGCCGCGCTCAGGCGGCTGAGACGCGCCAGGTCGGGGCGCGACCGACGAGGGCCACGGCGGGGGCCAGCGCGGCGCGCGCGGCGTCCGCCACCAGCACGCCCAGCGGGCCGCGGGCCATGCCGCCGCCGGCCGGCTGCTCCATGGCCTCGGCGACGCGGTCCGCCAGCTCCGGGATCCAGCGGTCCGCCGACAGCACGAAGGAGAGGCCCCCGCGGCTCCATTGCTGCAACATCACCCCTTCGACCGCTTGCCGCAGCCCCAGGAACGCATCGGGCGGCGCCGCGGTATAGGGAGGCCGCGCCACCAACGCGCGCCAGACGGCCCAGGTCACGTCGCTGATCACGTGGCGCACGTCGGCGCCAGCGGTCATCGGGACGATCCGTGCCATAATGGGCCCTCCTGTGTTTAGGCGACGGCACGGACCAACGGCACAGAGACGTTCGTCTCCTGCCGCTGGTCCGGCTCGCCATGGGCGGCCAACGCTTCCGCCAAAGCGTCCTGCGCGCCCGATGTCAACGTGTAGCTGAGGATATCCACCACCAACCGTTCCGTCTTGACTTCATGGTCCGCCAGCAAGTCCATCAGCAACTGCACCACCGCCCCCAGGTCTCCCGGCCCCTCGACCTGCGCCTGCAGGCAGGCCGCGGTTTCTCGCAGCGCCTGATATTCGGCGCGCACCAACGCGAGGACCCCCGCATGCCGCCCCACCAACCGTTCCAGCACAGGGAGCAGGACCTCTTCCTGCTGCTGCAGGTGCGTCTCGAGCGCCGGGGCCAACTGATGCACGATCCAGGCCACCGCGCCCCGCCGCGCGCCCGGCGCCACGCCGGTCACGGCCAGCGCGTCCCGCAGGTCGGCCGCTTGCGCCCGGAGCCGCTCCTGATCGGCGCGCACGATCTCGACCCATGCCATGGACGATGGCGCCGCGTGCCTCATCCCTGCCCGGTCCCCCGATAGATCCCCGACGCCACCAGCTGGCCCTGCTCCGCGTAATATTCGATCGTCACCTGGTCACCGACCTGCAACGTCTCCATCCCCCGCCGCCGGGATCCCTCCATCACCACGGCCTCCCCGCCGAGCACGTACTCCTCCACCGGGCTCTGCATCGCCGTGGGACTTATCCAGCTTTTCCGCACGCTAATAATGCGCGTCTGCGGATCCACCGCGGCCAGCACCCCCTGCGTTTGCCCCACCGGGTGGTCCTGCACCGACGCGGCGGCTGTGCCGGATACGCCTCCCATGACCATCGCGACGAGACACCCCGTTACCCCCCGCACCACTGTGGCCTTGCCACGAGGTCTCGTGCCCATTCCGAACCTCCTGACTCTCTTCATCGGTTTGTGTCGCGCGATCCTGCGCATCCCCACCTCCTAGGCCAAGCATGGCACACTGAGGGGATGGCGCGCAATCGGGGAAGAGCGGGTTTTTGAGTCGGGGATTCCCTGATGCGGCGGAGTCAGCCGCCTTCGGCGTGCACCCACTCGACGGCGTGACGGATTAACTCGGGGGCGCTCTGCAATTGCAGCTTGGCCATCAGGTGCGCGCGATACGTTTCGACGGTCTTGACGCTGAGGTTCAGCGTCTCGGCAATCTGGCGTGTCCCGCGGCCACGGCCGAGCAGCCGGAACACCTCCAGCTCCCGGTCGCTGAGCCGCTCCGCGGGGGAGGCGGCCGGCCGAGCTCCCGCGCCGGCCGCCTGCTGCAGCACGCGGGCCGCCATGCGATCGCTCAGATGCACCTGCCCGTCCAACACCTTGCGCATCGCCGTCAACAAGCCTTCGGGCGCCTCTTCCTTCATCACATAGCCGCGGGCGCCGGCGCGCAGCGCCCGCTCGGCGTACAACGTTTCATCATGCATGGAGACGACGAGGGCCGGCGGCGCGGAGATCTCGGCGTTGAGCATCTTGATCAGCTCGAGGCCGCTGCGGCCTTTCAGCGTGATGTCCACCAGCACCAGATCGGGGCGCGCCCGACGGACGAGCGCCAGGGCGGTCGGGAGATCGTCCGCCTCGCCGCACACCTGCAGGTCGGCCTCCTGGTTGATGAGTTGGGCCAATCCCCGCCGCACCACCGGGTGGTCGTCAACCAGGCAGACCCGGCGGATGGCTTTCGCCTTATGTGACGGTCGCTTCATCGCACCGCCGCCCGCATCGGCATCGGCGTGAGACACTCCACCACGGTGCCGCCGGACGGCGCCGGCCGCACCTCCAGCGCCGCCCCGATCATGCCGGCGCGATACGACATGATCCGCAGTCCCAACCCTTTGGAGGGCTCCACGTCGTGGGAAAACCCGATCCCGTCATCCTGGATGGTCAGGGCCATGCGCGACCCCGCGGGGGCCCAGCGGATGATGATGTGGCCGGCCTGGCCATGCCGGATGGCGTTGCTCACCGCCTCCTGGGCGATCCGGTAGAGATGCAGGGCGGCGTCCGTCTCCGGGGACGGCAGGTCGTCGTCGGCCTCGACCCGGCACGACACCCCGGTCAAGCGCTCGGTCTTGGCCGCCAGCTGCCGCAGGGCGGACGCGAGCCCCTCCGTCTGCAGCTCGCTGGGGTAGGCGCCTTCCGCCAGCTCCCGGATCTGCGGAATCGCCTGATTCACCAAATCGGCGATCTGGGCCGCCTCCGCCGCCTCCGGCTGCCCGCGCCCCTCCAAGGCGCGCTGCAAATGCTTCCCCATGAGCGCGATCCCCAAGAGATGCTGCCCCAACCCATCGTGCAAGTCCTGGCCGATCCGCTGCTGCTCCCGCTCGCCGATCGCCAGCACCTCCCGTTCCAGTCGCTTGCGCTCGGTGATGTCGGCCATGACGATGGCCGCCCCCATGACGGCGCCGTCGGCCTGGCGGATCGGCGCCACCGACATCGAGATCTCCACCACTTGCCCGTCCTTCCGGCGACGGACCGTCTCGTAATGCCGCACGCTGATCCCCTGGCGGATCCTCCGGAGAATGCCCGGCGTCTCGTCCGGCCGGCCGGGCAGCATCAGCATCGCGATCGGGTGTCCCACCACCTCATGGGCGGCGTATCCGAAGATCCGCTCGGCGCCGCGATTCCAGCTGGCGATCGTCCCATCCAGCGCCTTGCTGATGATCGCGTCGTCGGACGCCTCGACGATATCGGCCATCTGCCGGATCCGCTGCTGCGCCCGCGCCACCTCCTGCGCCCGCTCGGTCACCCGTGATTCCAGCGTTTCCGTCAACCGCTGCAAGGCGTCCGCGGCGCGCCCGCGCTCATGCAGCACGGCGGCCAGCACCAGCACCGTCATGGTCCACACCCCGACCCACGCCTGCAAGAGCAGCAGCGATTCGTTGACCGTGGGCCGGACAAACATCCCCACCCCGCGCAGCGTATCCCAGATGGCCATGCCGGCGACCCCCATGAGGGTCGTCGCCGCGGCGCGCGGGCCGAACCGGAGGGCGGCCCATAAGAGCATCGGGAGCATCAGGAATGCCAGCGGGTAATGCGCCGTCGGGGGCAACCATGCGCCAAACGCGATCCGGCCCACGACCACCACGCCGATGATCAGCGCCATGGCTTCCACGCCGCGTGGCGGAGGCCATCGCAACCGAATCGGCCGGCTCCACAGCCACAAACAGGGGGTCAGGACCAACACGCCGGTGGCGTCCCCCAACCACCAGGTCAGCCACATGGTGCCAAAGAGGGCCGGCGGCGCCACCCCCGCGCTGATGATGGCCAGCGGCCCGATGGCCGGGCTGACGAGGGCCATCAGCAGGGCCACGGCGACGAAGCGCATCACGTCCTGCGCCCGATCAAACGGCGACCGGTCGCCGACCCATCGCGCCAGCAGCCAGCGGCCGACCAGCGCTTCGAGGGTATTCCCGATCCCGATCACGATGGAGACGAGGAATAAGAGCCACGGCGGCGCGGCCGCCACGGTCATGAATTCCGCGACGTTGGCCAGCAGCGCCCCGAGGAAAATCCCGGGCCAGATGCCGGGTCCCCAGGCCAGCATCGCGGCCAGGGCCAGCCCTGAGGGAGGCCACACCGGCGAGGCGTTCGTGTGTTGAAACGCCAGGAGCAAGCCGAGGCGGGCCGTGGCATAGTAGACGACCGCCACGAGGGGGATGTGGACAAGCCAGCGAAAACTGGCCCCCTGCGAGTCGTGCCTGGGGATAACGACTGGGTCCGTCATGGGGAAGCCTGTGCCGCCATTATACACCGGAAAAATTTTTGCGGGCGGCGGCGCACACCTGGCCTCCAGCCGGTGTGGCAGGCGTGCCACACGGCGGCGGCCCACTGTGGCAAATGGGTGGCAGGACCCGGCATCCCCGGCCCCGCGCGGCGCGCGCCCGAGGAAATAGCTGGTAGACTTGAGCTCAGGAAGAAGGTGATGGGCCGATGAAACGGCGGGTGTTGATTATTGATGATGAGCCGGACATCACCCAACTGCTCGGCCAGCAGTTGGAGGCGACCAACGGGTATGAAACGCTCGGACTGACCACGGCGGCCCATGCGTTGCCGATGGTGCGCTCGTGGCGCCCGGACGTGATCGTCATGGACCTGCTCATGCCCGGTGTCCGTGGATCGGAGGTCGCGGCGCGATTGGCTGAGGATGGCGCGTTGCGGCAGATCCCGATCATTTTCCTCACGGGGGCGGTCACGGAGGAGTGCGCGGCGCGGGCCGGCGTCGTGGGGCGCCACCAATGCCTCACCAAGCCGGTGCACCTGCACACGCTGCTGCTGGCCATCGAAACCGCCTGCGCCCCCGACGCGACCTCCGACGGACCGCGCCGGCGGGCCGCCTGACGCCGCGCTAGGCGGCGAGCCCCAACCGCTTCACCCACCGCATCAAGCCGTAGCGGCTGATCCCGAGGGCCGCCGCCGCGGTCGTCTGATTCCACCCGTTTTTCCGCAGCGCGGCGAGGATCAGTTTCCGGTACACCTGATCTTTGGCGTCATGCAGGGACAGGGTGGTGAAGACGACGGGGATCGCCTCCTCCCGGCGCAGGGCGCGCTGCAGGGCGGCCAGCAGCGTCTCCGGGCTGAACGGCTTGTCAATGATGTCGCAGGCCCCCAACTCCCGGCAGTAGCGGCGGCTGGCGCTGTCGCAATAGGCGGAGGCCACGATCACCGGGAGGTCGGGACAGCGCTTCTTGATCAGCGGGAGGAGATCGGTGCCTTCCAGGGTCGGCATCCGCAGGTCGAGCACGACCACGTCGAACGATCGGCTCTTCAAGAGGGTCAAGACATTGGGGCTGTCCACGCAGGTTGTGACGGCGAACCCTTTGGCGGTCAGCAGCGATTCGCACAACGCGACCGCCTCGACATCGTCATCCACCAAGAGGACGCGGGCGGCGCCCGTCGTCACCGATGGCCCATTGTGCTCATTGGACATAGGACGATCCTCCACTTTAAGTATACCTGATGGAACGGCATCAGTTACAATACCGGCCATGCGCGAGATGGTGATCGCGACCTACCGGCTCCGGCTCGGCCCGGGCGACGTCTTGGAGCAGAAGGGGGAGCAGATCGCCTTGGGGCAGACGGTCGGGGCGTGGACCCCGGTGCGCGACGCCCACCCGGAGATTTGGGCCCAGCACCGCGGGGAGGTGGTCAGCGTGGCGCAGGAGGCGGACGCCGGCATCGCTCGGGTCGCCTTCCCCACCGCCAACTGCGAGCCGGACCTCCCATCGCTGCTCACGATGGTGTTCGGGAAGGTCTCGCTCGACGGGTGGATCAAGCTGCTCGATCTGGAGTTCCCACCAGCGTGGCTGGCACAGTTCCCCGGCCCGAAGGTGGGGATCGCCGGCCTGCGGCGGCGGCTCGGAGTGGCCGAGGCCCCGCTGACGATGGCCATTTTCAAACCGTGCGTCGGGCTCTCGGCGGAACAGCTCGGGGCGATGTTCTACGAGCTGGCCAGCGGCGGGCTGGATCTCGTGAAGGATGATGAAATTTTGCCTGACCTGCCGACCGCCAAGACCGAACGCCGGCTGGAGGCGTGCCTGGCCGCCGCCGGCCGCGTGAAGCGCGAGACCGGCCGCACGGTGCTCTATGCGGTGAATCTCACCGGCCCGGTGGACATGTTGCGTGAGCGGGCTCGCCGGCTGCAGTCACAAGGGGCCACCTGTCTCTTGTTCAATGTGCTGGCCTACGGCTGGGGGGCGTTGGAAGCGCTTGCGCGGGATCCGGAGCTCACGACGCCGATTCTGGCGCACCCGGCGCTGAGCGGCGGGCTCTGCGGGGCGCCCGACCACGGGATGAGCTACTCGCTGGTGCTGGGAAGGATGATGCGGCTGGCGGGGGCTGACCTGGTCCTCTACCCGGCGCACTACGGGACGTTCCCGTTCCCCGCCGAGGAGGAGTTCGCGATCCGTGACGCCCTCCGGCAGCCGATGGGATCGCTCGCCCCGGCCTGGCCCGGCCCGTCGGTCGGCATCCACCCGGGGATGGTGCCGCGGCTCTTGGCCGATTATGGCCGAGATGTCGTGATCAACGCCGGCGGCGGCATCCACGGCCACCCGCGCGGGGCGCAGGCCGGCGCGCGGGCGATGCGGCAAGCGGTCGAGCTGGCGCTGGCCGGGCGGCCATTCACCGAACCATTGCCCAGCGGCCACGGCGAGCTCGCAGTCGCCCTCACCCACTGGGGGGTCGCATGAAGGGGTCAGACCCCTTCGCGGTGACAGGGTCAGACCCCCTCGGGCCTTTCAAGGGTCTGACCCTGTCAAGAGCCCGTCGGGAGCTGGCGCGGTACGCCGCGTTGTTCTACGCCCGCGGCTGGATGCCGGGGACGTCCGGCAACCTCTCGCTGAAAATCGCCAGCCGGCCGCTCACCATCGTGATCACCCCCAGCGGCGTAGACAAAGGGGAGCTGACCCCGCACGACCTGCTGGTGGTGACCAAATGGGGTTCCCGGTGGGGTCTGGCCCCGTTGGGTTTGACCCAACGGGGCCAGACCCCCTCAGGTCTTCGCCCATCCGCTGAAACAGCGATCCACTTCGCCCTCTACGAGGCGTTCCCCACCACCGGCGCGGTGTTCCACGTCCACACGGTGCACTCGACCCTGGTGGCGACCCGGCACGTCCGGCACGGGGCGGTGCGGATGCGCGGGCTCGAGATGCTCAAAGGATTCGAGACGCTGGCGCCGAACGCCCCGGGTGCGATCCCGGTCCTGCCGAATATTGATGACCTCGCCGCGTTCGGCGACCACGTCAAGCGCCACGCCGCGCGCCTGCGCCACGTCCCCGGCTTCCTCATCGCCCACCACGGGATGTCGTGCTGGGGGAAGACGGGGGGCGAGGCGAAGCAACACCTGGAGCTGATGGACTTCCTCTGCCAGTACCTGTGGGAATGGCAGCGGCGTTGACATGAAAAGAGCCGGTTGCTAGGATACGCACATGGCGGTCGTCAAGGTGCCCAACGAGTCGCGCACCATCACCCGCCCGGCCGAGATCCGCGCCTTCCTGGCGCAGCACGGGATCCAGTTCGAGCCGTGGGGGGTGGAGCGGCTGGGGGAGACGACCAAAACCTTGGCGAACGAGGAGATTCTGAAGGCGTACCGCCCGGAGATCGAACGGCTCAAATCGCAGAACGGTTACGTCACCGCCGACATCATCAACGTCACGCCCGCCACGCCGAACCTCGACACGATGCTCGCCAAGTTCAACAAGGAGCACCGCCACGCCGACGATGAGGTCCGCTTCACCGTGCTCGGCCGCGGGGTCTTCAGCATCCACGACGAAGCGGCCAAACTGGTCTTCCAGGTCGAGGTGGGCCCCGGCGACCTGCTCAACGTCCCGGCCCAGACCGCCCACTGGTTTGATCTCTGTCCCGAGCGGGCGATCCAATGCATCCGGCTCTTCAAGGACCCCGCCGGCTGGTCGCCCCTCTACACCGGCCGCGCCATCGCCACCGAGTACGACCCCGTCTGCTTCGCCCCCGTCCAGCCGACCGTCCGCGTCACCCTCTGAACCCGTCCTCTCCCTAACAACTAGCGGTAGTTCTCGACGGTCAGGGGGAGGCCGAAGTCCTGGGCGCGGAGGGCGGCGATCACGGCCTGAAGATCATCAATCTTCGGGGCGGACACCTTCACCTTGTCGTCGTGGATGGAGGGCTGGACTTTCAGCCGGAGGTCTTTGATCGCCTTGACGATCACCTTCCCTTTGTCTTGCGGGATGCCCTGCTGGATCGTCAGCGTCTGGGCCTGGGTGTCGCCGGTCCGCGGCTCGACTGGCCCCTGCTCGAACGCCTTCAGCGAAATCCCGCGCTTCACGAACTTCTGAAACAGCATGTCGCGCAGCGCGGTGAGCTTCAGGTCGTCCGAGGCGCGCAGGAAAATGGTGTTGGCCTTCTCGTCGAAGACGACCTCGACGACGCTGCCGCGGAAATCGTACCGCTGACCCGCCTCCTTGAGCGCCATCTGCACCGCGTTGCGGATTTCCTGGAGATCCACCTTGCACACGACGTCAAAGCTATGATCTTGGGGCATAACCACCTCGTTCTTCCATGCAATGTTTCCTGTCACATTCAATGGGGAACCCAGGGTT
>JACQRF010000172.1 GCA_016206635.1 Candidatus Omnitrophota bacterium | reverse complement strand
GCCAGCTCGTCGAGCCGCTCTTGATCGACCACCGGCCGGCCGAGGTCGCGGATCGGACCATTCCCGGCCACTGGGAGGGGGATCTGCTCCTGGGCGCCGCCCGGTACCCCGCCGCGATCGGGACGCTGGTCGAACGGACGACCCGGTTCACCGTCCTGGTCCCCGTGGCCCAGCGGCGTGACGCCACGGCGGTCTGCGCGGCGTTCGCCCGGCGGATGCGGCGGATCCCCACGCCGCTGCGGAAGACGCTGACCACCGACCCGGGCTTCGAGTTCGCCGCCCATCGGGCGCTGGCCGCCCAGGCGGCGGTCCAGGTGTTCTTCTGCCATCCGCACAGCCCCTGGGAACGCGGGACCAATGAGAACACGAACGGGCTCCTGCGGCAGTTCTTCCCCAAGGGCGGTGACTTCACGCAGGTCTCGCGGCGCCAGCTGCACCGGGTTCAGGATCTCCTCAACACGCGGCCGCGGAAGGCCCTCGGGGGCCGGACGCCGCGGGAAGTGTTCTATGGGTTACCACTTCAACCGTTGTTGCGCTAGATGCTGGAATTCAGCCGAGGCAGGGAGGGGTCCACGGCGGCGGCTTCCTCCCCCGCCACCCGGAGTACCAGGCCCTCATCGCGTAGCGGTGGGCGTCCATAAAATAATACTTGAACGTTATACGTTCATACGGTAATCTATTAGCAGCATGATCCTAGATTTTGGCGACCAGGCGACCGACGATCTGTTCCACGGCGTCAACACCAAAGCGGCGCGGCGAATCCCGATGACCATCTGGCATGTGGCCCACCGAAAGCTGGATATGCTGAACGCGGCGCATGCGTTGCGGGACTTGCAGGTGCCGCCCGGCAACCGCCTGGAAACCCTCAAGGGTTCGCTCGCCGGGTTCCATAGTATTCGGGTGAACGAGCAATTCCGGGTCGTATTCAAGTGGTCGGACAGTCAGGCTCGACAAGTCCGCGTGACCGATTACCATTAGTCCGAAGATAAAAGAGGAAACAGACGATGATCCCAAGGCACCGTGAGCCCACGCATCCCGGGGAAATTTTGTGGCAGGAGTTTCTCAAGCCGATGGGGTTGCGGCAGGTGACGCTCGCCAAGCGGATGGGCATTCCCGTGCAGCGGGTGAACACCTTGATTCGGGGCCGGCGCGATATGACGGCGGAAACAGCCGTCCTCCTCAGCCGGGCGTTGGGCACCACCCCCGAGTTCTGGATGAATCTCCAGAGCGTACGAGACCTCTACGAGGCGGAGCGGCATTTAGCGCAAGCCGCCTAGACGGCCTCTCTCTGTAGTGCGGTGATGGGGGGTTAATACCGCGGCAGGGAGGGGTCCACGGCGGCGGCCCAGGCGTCAATGCCGCCGCGCAGCGACTTGATCTTCCGGAAGCCGGCCCCCTTCAAGAACTCGACCGCGTCCCGGCTGCGCATCCCGTGGTGGCAGTAGACCACCAGCTCGTCGGAGGAATCCAGCTCGGCGACCCGGCTCAAGATCTCGGACAGCGGCACCAGCTTCGCGTTCGGCAGATGGCAGATGTCGTACTCATGCGGCTCCCGCACGTCCACGAGCTTGACGCCGCCATTCCCCAGTTTCGTCTTCAGCTCCTGCGGCGTGATCTCCCATTCGCCGGCCCCGGCCGGCGCTTCGGCCTGGGGCCGCACACCGCAGAACTCGTTGTAGTCAATCAGCGATGTGATTGTCGGCGTCGGCCCGCAGATCGGGCAGGCGGGGTTCTTGCGGAGCTTCAGCTCCCGGAACTTCATCGTCAGCGCGTTGAACAGCAGCAGCCGGCCAATCAGCGGCTCGCCGGCGCCGAGGATCAGCTTGATTATCTCGGTGGTTTGGATGAGGCCGATGATGCCCGGCAGGATGCCGAGCACGCCTCCCTCGGCGCAGGAGGGGACCAGACCCGGGGGCGGCGGCTCCGGGTAGAGACAGCGGTAACAAGGCCCGCGCGCCGCGTCGAACACCGAGGCCTGCCCCTCGAATCGGAAGATGCTGCCGTAGACGTTCGGTTTCTTGAGCAGGACGCAGGCGTCGTTGACCAGGTAGCGCGTCGGGAAGTTGTCGGTGCCGTCGGCGACGACGTCGTAGTCCTTGAGGATCGCCATCGCGTTCTCGGAGGAGAGCCGGGCGTCGTGCGTCTCGATCGTGATGTGCGGGTTGATCGCCTGCAGCCGGGCCTTGGCCTGCTCGAGCTTCGGCTTGCCGACGTCATCCGTCGTGTAGAGGATCTGCCGTTGGAGATTGGTGAAGTCCACGACGTCGAAGTCCACGAGGCCGATCCGGCCCACCCCGGCCGCCGCCAGGTACAGCGCCAGCGGTGAGCCGAGCCCGCCGGTGCCGACGCACAGCACCGAGGCTTGCTTGATCCTCATCTGGCCTTGGATGCCGACCTCTGGCATGATGAGGTGCCGGCTGTAGCGCTTGATTTCCTCATGCGTGAGCATGGAATTCTCCTACGCGTCCTGCCAGAGCGGTTCCCCGAGATGGCGGGCGCCGCCACAGGGGAAGATGATCGCGACCACGCCGTGGTCGACTCGCTCGGCCACGCGCAGGGCGGCCGCCAACGCCGCGCCCGAGGAGATGCCGACGAGCAACCCCTCCTCCCTTGCCAGCCGCTTCACCAGATGATACGCCTCATCGGTCGAGACGTCCATCTGCTGATCCGGGAACGCGTCGTCATAGATTCCCGGGACCAGCGACGTCGCCATATGTTTCAGGCCTTCGAGCCCGTGCAGCGGCGAGTCGGGCTGGACGGCGACGACCTGCACGGCGGGGTTCAGCTCTTTGAGGCGGCGGCCGGCCCCCATCAGCGTGCCGCTGGTGCCGATCCCCGCGACCAGATGCGTGACCGCCCCGCGCGTCTGCTGCCAGATCTCGACGCCGGTCGTCCGGTAATGCGCGTCCCGATTGGCCGGGTTATTGTATTGGTCGGCGTAGAAGTAGCGTCCCGGGTGCCGGGTGATCAGGCGCTGCGCCTCTCGGATCGCCCCGTCGGAGCTTTCCAGCGGATCGGTCAACACCACCTCCGCGCCGTAGGCCTGCATGCCATGCACGACCTCCGGGCTGGCGTTGGCCGGGACGCACAGCGTGACGCGGTAGCCCTTGGCTGCGCCGAGCATGGCATACGCGACCCCGGTGTTCCCGGAGGTGGCGTCCAGGATAATCGTCTGGCGGGTCAAGGCGCCGCGGGCCTCGGCATCCGCGATGATCGAGGCGGCCGCCCGGTCTTTCACCGAGCCCCCCGGGTTGAACCATTCGGCCTTCGCCAGCAGCGTCACGCGCGGGACGTCGCGGTTGATCGCCGGCAGGCGCAGCAAGGGGGTGTTGCCGATGCGCGCGAGCAGCGTGTCGCCGAGGGTGCTGCCGGCGGTACCTTCCAGGGACTGTCCCCGAGAGGGGACAGTCCCTGGCACGGCGGCCTCGGCGCGCTCCATCACCAGAGTCCCAGCTCCATCTTGGCCTCCTCGCTGGCCATCGTCTTCGGGTCCCACGGGGGCGTCCAGACAAGATGGCACTGGACTTGCGTCACCCAGGGAATGGCGTTGAGCGCCGCCTGGATTTGTGATTGGATCACCGGCCCGAGTGGGCAGCCAGGGCTCGTCAAACTGTAGGTGATCCGGACCTGACCCTGCGCGTTGGCCTCGGTGCCGTACACCAACCCGAGATCTACGATGTTCATGTTGATCTCCGGGTCTATCACGGTTTTGAGCGCGGCGCGAAGGAGCTCTTGGACGACCGCCGGGTCGTCCGGGATTGCGGCAGGAGGCCGGGGGGTCTCCCCCGGCCAATCGGCCGGGGGAGACCCCCCGGCCTCCTGCCGCGTCCGGTACTGCTCGACCCCGTCGAGGAAGGCGTTCCACGCGAGGATCGCGCACTTGATCCGCACCGGGTATTTCTTGACCCCCTCGAGCGCCTTCAATTCTTCCAGCGCGGGCGGCCACGGCGGCGCGGCCGCCCCGTCGCCGAGCAACCCCTGCTTGAAGCTTCGGGCCAACTGCGCCGCGTCATCGAGCGTTTTCCCCGCCAGCGCCTCGGTCATGAGGGAGGCCGACGCCTGACTGATCGAGCAGCCTTTCCCCTGGCTCATCACCTGCGCGATCGTCGAGTCCTGCAGCCGCGCGGTGACCTCCAGCTCGTCGCCGCAGAACGGGTTGACCCCTTGCGCGGTCAGATCGGCCGGGGTCAGGCGCCCGAAGTTGCGCGGTTCCCGGAAGTGGTCGAGGATGATATCGCGGTACAACTCATCGGTGAGCGACACCTTTGAGGACCTCCTTCGCTTTCACGAGGGCGGCGGCGAGCGCGTCCACCTCGTGCGGTAGGTTATAGATGTAAAAGCTGGCGCGGACCGTGCCGGCCACGCCCAGCTTGCGCATGAGCGGTTGGCAGCAGTGATGTCCGGCCCGCACGGCGATGCCCTCGGCGTCCAGGAGCTGGCCGAGGTCGTGCGGATGCAGCGCGCGGTCGTTGAACGCGACGACGCCGCCCCGCAGCGCAGGGTCGTGCGGGCCATAGATCACCAAGTCTTCGACATCCCCAAGCACGTTCAAGGCATGGGCCGTGATCGCCCGCTCATGCTGGTGCACCGCCGGCATCCCGAGGCGCTGCAGGTAGGCCACGGCCGCGCCGAAGGCGATCACCCCGGCGATGTTCGGGGTGCCCGCCTCAAATTTCCAGGGGATGTCGTTCCAGGTTGAGTGGTCCGGCCAGACTTCCCGGATCATGTCCCCGCCGCCGAGGAACGGGTCCATGGCGTTCAGGCGCTCCGGCTTCCCGTACAGGACGCCGACGCCGGTCGGCCCCAGCATTTTGTGCGCGGAGAACACCAGAAAATCGCAGTCGAGCCCCTGCACGTTGACCGGCAGGTGCGGCACCGCCTGCGCCCCGTCGAGCAGCACCAGCGCCCCGCGCGCGTGCGCCGCCTGGATGATCGTCCCGACCGGCGGGATCGTCCCCAGCACGTTGGACATCATCGTGACCGCGACTAGCTTGGTCCGCTCGGTCAGCAGGGTGGGCAGGGTGGTCAGGTCGAGCAGACCCTGGTCGGTGACCGGGATGAACCGCAGCGTCGCCCCGGTTTGCTGGGCTAGCATCTGCCACGGCACCAGGTTGGAGTGGTGCTCCATCTCGGTGAGCAGGATCTCATAGCCGGCCGTCACGTGCCGCCGCCCCCACCCGTGCGCCACCTGGTTGATGGCCTCCGTGGCTTTCCGCGTGAAGACCACGCCCTCCGCCGGCGCCCCGATGAACGCCGCCACGGTCTCCCGCGCCCCTTCGTACGCGGCGGTGGCTTCCTCGCTGAGCAGGTGGATGCCGCGATGAATGTTCGAGTGGTACCGGCGGTAGTAGTCCGCCAGCGCCTCAATGACCACCGTCGGTTTCTGCGACGTGGCCGCGCTGTCCAGGTAGATCAGCGGCTTCCCATGGACCCGGCGCCCCAGGATCGGGAAATCGCGGCGGATCGCCTGCGCGTCCATCACGGCACCTCCACGAGGATCTGCGTCCCCTCGATCTTCACCGGGAAGCGCTGGACTGGCACGACCGCCGGCAGCGTGACCGGCCGGCCAGTCGTCACGTCGAACTGCGCCCCATGCCGCGGGCATTCCAACAGCTTGCCAGACAGCGACCCCTCGCCGAGCGGGCCGTTGTCGTGTGAGCAACGGTCCTCGAGGGCATGGACCACGCCGTCCACGTTGCAGATGGCGATCCGCCGGCCTTGCGGTTCGACGATCTTCACGGTCCCCGGCGGCAGTTCAGCGAGCGGAAGAACAGGGACATAGGGGGCCATGGCTAGCGCGCCCCCCGCAGTTTCTGGGCGAGGTGGGCGTGCAGGCGCTCCCGCAGGCCCGGGGCCGGCAGTTTTTGGAGGACCTGCTCGAAGAATCCTTCCACCAGCATTTGCTCGGCCACCGGGGCGGGCACCCCGCGGCTCGTCAGGTAGAACGTCTGTTCCGGGTCCACCGGGCCGACCGTCGCCCCGTGGGTGCAGCGGACGTCGTCGGTCAAGATCTCCAGCATCGGGATCGAGTCGGCCTTTGCGTCCGGGCTGAGCAGCAGGTTGCGGTTCGCCTGGTAGGCATCCGACTTGTTCGCGGTCTTGGCGATCCGAATGAGCCCGGTGTAGCGCGAGGCCGCGCGGCCTTCCAACGCCGACTTGTACAAGAGGTCGCTCGTCGTTTGCCCGACGACGTGGTCCTGCAGGGTATGATACTCGAACCGCTGGTTGTCGTCGCCGAACGCGACGCCGTAGAGGTCGCTGTGGGCGCCGGCGCCCACCAGCCGCGTCTCGACCGAGGCGGTTGTCACCCGGCTGCCGAGGGTGGCCAACAGCGAGAGGAGATGGCCATCCCGGTCCACCTGGGCGGTCTGTCGGTAGGTGTGGTCGGTCCCGCAACCCCAGTTTTGCAGATGGTAGTACCGCAGGCGCGCGCCGTCCTGCACGACCAGCTCGACCGCCGCGGGCACCGCGGCGGTCTTCGCCGACGGCTCGGCCAGCGTCTCCTCGACCAGCGTCAGCTCGCCGCCCGGCTCGACGACGACGGTGGTCTTCGGGGCGAGCGTGCCGGTCCCGTTCGTCGCCAGGTGGGTG
>JACQRF010000171.1 GCA_016206635.1 Candidatus Omnitrophota bacterium | reverse complement strand
CCGGGGCTCGATGAAGTCAGCACGGTGGGGGCGACCCGGATCCTGGAGGTGGCCGGCGGGGGCAGCACGACGTATACCGTCACGCCGGAGGCGTTCGGGCTGTCACGCGTGCCGCTGGCGTCGTTGCGCGGCGGCGAGGCGACGGCCTGCGCGCAGATCGCCCGCGACATCCTCGACGGGCGCCCGGGGCCCTACCGGGAGGCCGCGCTCCTCAATGCCGGGTGCGCCCTCTATGCCGGTGAGGCGGCGGCCGATATCGCCGGCGGGGTTGCCCTGGCGCGCCAGGCGCTCGACAGCGGCCGGGCCGCCGAGCTGTTCGAGCGCGTGAAGACCTGGACGAATCTCCCCGCATGATGCTGGCCCGCATCATTGAGCATAAGCGCCAGGAAGTGGCGCTCGCCAAGGAGGTCCGCCCCCTCGAGGTGTTGAAGGAGCGGGCGCCGTCGTTCAAGCCGCGGCGGAATTTCCTGGCCGCGATCAGCCGGCCACACCAACTCAACTTGATTGCGGAGATCAAGCAGGCCTCCCCGTCAGCCGGCACGATCCGGGCGGACGTGGACCCGGTGCAGATCGCCCAGATCTATCAGGCGGCCGGGGCGCAGGCGCTCTCGGTGCTCACCGATGAACGGTTTTTCGGCGGCCACCTGGGTTACCTGGCCCAAGCGCGCGCGGTCACCACCGTGCCGGTGTTGCGGAAAGATTTCCTGATTGACCTCTACCAGGTGTATGAGAGCGCGGTGGCGGGGGCCGATGCCGTGTTGCTGATCGCCGACTTGCTGAGCGAGCCGGAGCTGCGGCAGTTCCTGGCGACGGCGGCGGAGCTCGGCATGGCGGCGCTGGTCGAGGTCCACACGGAGGAAGATCTGCAAAAGGCGCTGGCGGCCGGCGCCGAGATCCTCGGCATCAACAACCGCGATTTGCACACCTTCAAGGTGGATCGCGAGACGACCGCCCGGCTCATCCGCCATGTGCCGAAGGGGAAAATCGTCGTCGCGGAGAGCGGTTTGCGCAGCCACGAGGACGTTCTGTACGTCAAATCGCTGGGGGTCCACGCGGTGCTGATTGGTGAGGCGTTCATGGCCGCCCCCGATATCCGGGCCAAGGTCCGCGAGGTCATGGGGCGGTGAGCGGCCGGCCCGTCCAGGTGAAAATCTGCGGGATTACGACGGTGCGGGACGCGCAGGTCGCGGTCCGGGCGGGGGCCAATGCCATCGGCCTCGTCTTCGCCGCCGGCAGCCCCCGGCGGGTGACGCCGGGGCAGGCCGCCCGAATCAGCCAGGCCCTCGTCGCCTCAGCGGCGATCCCGGTCGGCGTCTTTGTCAACGACCCGCCGGCCCGCATCGCCGCCCTGGCGCGCCGGTGCCGGCTCGGCCGGCTCCAGCTCCACGGTGAGGAGCCCCCGGCCGATTGCCGGGCGCTCCGCCGGCGGACGGGCCTGCCGGTCGTCAAGGCGGTGCTCGTCACCGACGCCAATGACCTCAACGCCATCCCCCGATATCGCGGGACCGTGGACGCCATCCTCCTTGACACGGCGGCGCCCGGCCACCGCAGTGGCTTCGGCGAGCGGAGGCCTCACCACGCGCCTCAGCGCGGCGGCACCGGCCGCGCCTTCGACTGGCGCCTGGCGGTCCGCGCCAAGCGCTTCGGCCTGCCGATCATCCTGGCTGGCGGGTTGCGCCCCGGCACCGTGGCGACGGCCATCCGGCAGGTCCGCCCGTCGGAGGTGGACGTCTCCAGCGGCGTCGAGCGTTCGCCAGGACGCAAAGACCCGGCGAAGGTCCGCGCGTTCCTCCGCGCTGTCCAGGGGGTCTGACCCCTCAGGTTTTTGGTGTATAATAAGGCTGTTCCCTACAAGGAGGTTCGACAAACCCCATGAACACGCTCAAGACCACCGTGTTTCTCACGCTGCTAACCCTGTTGCTGGTTGGGATCGGGCAATTGCTCGGCGGCCGGCAGGGGATGATGATGGCATTCGGCTTCGCCCTCTTGATGAACGGCGTCTCCTACTGGTTCTCCGACAAGATCGTGCTGGCGATGTATCGCGCCAAGCCAGTCAGCGAGTCGGAGCTGCCGGAGCTGCACCGGATCGTCCGCACCCTGACCCAACTCGCGCGCATGCCGATGCCGAAGGTGTACCGGATCCCGAGCCAGACCGCGAACGCGTTCGCCACGGGCCGCAGCCCGAATCATGCGGCGGTCGCCGTGACGGATGGGATTCTTCGGGCGCTGTCGTGGGAAGAGCTGGAAGGGGTGCTGGCCCACGAGCTGGCCCACGTCCGCAACCGGGACATCCTAACCAGCACGATTGCCGCGACCATCGCCGGGGCCATCTACACGCTGGCCAACATGGCCCGGTGGTCCATGATGTGGGGCGGCGGCCGCCGGGACCGGAACAGCGGCGGCCTACAGTTGGTGATGATGCTTGTTGTCGCGATCGTCGCCCCCATCGCGGCGATGCTCATCCAAATGGCCGTCTCCCGCGCCCGCGAGTACGAGGCGGACGCCAGCGGCGCGGCCCTCTGCCACAAGCCGCTCGCTCTAGCCAGCGCCCTGCGGAAGATCCATCTGGCCGCGGCCGTCGCGCCGTTGGCAGGGGCCAATCCGGCCACCGCGCACCTCTTCATCGTGAATCCGCTCACCGGCGGGGGGCTCGTCAACCTCTTCAGCACCCACCCGCCCGTCGAGCGCCGCATCGAAATCCTCGAGCGCATGGCCCGCCACGGGGAGTGAGCGGTGTGGTACACTGGGCGGTGAGGGGAGGGGCCGTATGAAGCGCGTTGTCTTCAATCCAAAGATCTTGGGCGGCAAGCCCATTCTCCAGGGGACTCGCATGACGGTGGAGTTCGTGCTGGGACTCCTGGCGAGCGGGCTGACGGCTGAGGACGTCGTCCAAGAGTACCCCCAACTCACGAAGGCGGATATCCGCGCCGTCCTCAACTATGCGGCCGCCGTCATCAAGCGTGAAGAGGTGATCTCCCCGATCAAGGCCGCCTTGGCTTGATCCATGTCCCGCCGGCCCGTCACGTTTCTCGCCGATGAGAACGTGGCGCCCCGAGTTGTCCGCGCCCTGCGCGATCACGGCTACGACATCGCCGACATCAAAGAGCGCGGGTTGTCCGGCTGGACGGACGAACAGGTCCTCCAGTTAGCCGGGCGGGAACGCCGGGTAATCTTGACCCACGACCGCGATTTCGCGCACGCCTTATTCCGACCGCCGGCGTACCACCGGGGTATCGTGATCATGCAGTTCTCGAATTCCGCGCCTCAGGTCGTGGCGGAGCGTCTCTTGGTTGCGTTGCAGCCGCGTCTCCTGAAGCGGCTGCCCCACTCGGTCGTCCTCCTCATGGGCGATGCCGCGACCATCATCCACTAGGGTGAACTCAAGCGTCTCGCGGTTAGTCGTCACGGAGATTTTGCTGGGCCCCTTTGACATAATTCCTCCTCATCAGCCATACTTACCTTGACGATGAACAAACTACGGCAATCGCCGTTTTTGTTTGGCCGCTTCCTCAAGACTTTGCTGATCGCCGTGATCACCACCGGCCTCGCCCTGCCGTCCCCGGCGCTGGCCCTCCGCCAGCCGACCGTTGAAGGCACCGGCCTCGAAGAGCTCCGCCAGACCCTCCACGTGCCATCCACCACTCCCTCACGCCCAGCGACCCCTGTCCGGATGGCTGCCGGGATGGAGGAAATTCCTGACGACGATGTCGAAGAAATTGTTGGAGTACTCACGCGTATCTCTGAGACCGGCAAACAAGGCCTGGTTTGGCTGGTAGGCTTCTCACAAAGCCGATACTACAGTTATGATATTCGAACAACAACAAGGGGTGAAGAAGTGGTAAAGGCGCATAGAGTTAAAGGCGCTAGCCCCCCTCGATCAATGAGCACCGCCATGCATTCATTGGGGCTTGCCGAAGTTAGTGTTGGACGTGGTTCGCTCGACCTCCATTTGGATGATGGAAAATACTTATTGAAGCACTTGCCGGAAATCGCTCGGCTTCTCCAGGAGGTTTCAGACCTGCATTCAACAAGTAAGTGCAACACCAGTGGACCCGAAGACCTCCGCTGGGGTTTTAAATCCGAGGCATTTCCTCGGTCGATGATTCAGCCAGCGTTCCACGGTATGGATTTGGTTCTTTGAGAGCGTAGCAAGATCCGTCTTCTTTGGGAAGAACCGCCGCACGAGGCCGATGGTGTTCTCGACGGTTCCCCGCTCCCAGCTGTGATAGGGCTCGCAGAAGTAGGAGCGGGTGCCCAGGATGCGGTTCGTGCGCAGGTGCTCGGTATTCTCAGAGCCGTTGTCGTAGGTGAGGGACCGCCGCAGCGCGGGCGGGTAATGGCTCAGCCGGCGGGTCAACGCCACGCTCATGGCCCAGGCCTCTTTGGCCGGGAGCTGAGCCAGCTTCGCGTAGCGTGCCGTGCGCTCGACGGTGACCTGCAGGGCGACGGCACTGGCCCGGGAGATCATGGTATCCGTCTCCCAATGGCCGGGCTCACGGCGGGTGCCGACGCAGGCCGGCCGCTGGCGGATCGAGATGCGGGCGGGGATATGGCTCCTCGTATGCCGGCGCGAGTAGCCTCGGCGCTTGCGGCGCCGATGGGCGCGCACCAGACACGGGATGAGATGGCGGGCATCGGCATAGACCCACTGGTAGATCGCCTCGTGGCTGATGGCGTGGCCGGCCACGCGGAGACGCAGCCGGCCGGCGATAAGCTCCGGTGACCAGCCGTGGCGCAGGCGATCGGCCACGTAGCGGCGGATGCCTGCCGTCTTGAGACGCTGGTGAGTGCGAGAGCAGCGGTTCCGCTCGACGGCCCGCTGGTGCGCCTTATGCGCGAGGTAGTAGCCGGTGTAGATGGGCGGGGCGTTGCGCCGCAGCTCCCGGGAGACGGTGCCGGGATCGCGCCCCAGGAGGCGCGCGATCTGCCGCAGGGAGCGGCCTTGACTTCGGTAGACGGCCAAGAGATCACGTTCATGACTGTTCAGATGGTTGTAGGTTGTTTTTGACATGGTCTCCGCATCGTAACGCGGAGACCCTCAAGACCACCAAGTGTTGCACTTCGTTATTGAACTGGAGAGAAGCAAAAGGGTTGATTCCTGTTGTATTTGCCAAGGGTACATATGCGGTGTATCCGCATTCGCGATTTGGCCAGAGCATAATCCGAAGGCTCACTATCGTGCCAGCTGCTAGTCGCCCTAGAGGCGCCCGGGTTCTCACAGAAAAGGATCTTCGTGCGGCTCAAGTTCGCTGGAAATCCTCAAGTTCTACCAACTCGGCTCCCCCACCCTCTACATCTGCCGCCGGGATGGAGGAGCCGGCGGTGCCGGTCACGACGTGGGAGGCCGACCGGTTCTCGGTGCCGATGAGCCAGGGGGTCATGCTCCAGCGGGCGGCGGGGCAGGTGACCGAGAAGGTCGGATACATCTTCCGGCCGTCGGAGGCGGGGCTCGGCGTGCTGTTTGCCGGCTTCCAGCATCCTGATACCGACCCTGCCGTGTACTACGTGCTGGCGAGGACTTCCCAGCAAGCGGAAGCTTTGATCGCCGAACATGTCGCGCCGATCCGGATCGCCGCCCTGGCCCAGGATCAAGCTGAATTGGACCAGTACCGAAGGCTGGGCATTCCGGGGGATAATATCTTCGAGCTCAGAGATGGGGAGACGATTGACCAAGTTGCTGATCGAGCGTACCGAGAAGTGGAACAGTGGCTGCGGGTGCTCGATGGGGCGGCCATCGTGACCACTCCTGCGGTTATCGTTGGAACAGCCGACCAAATCATCCAATGGTTGGACAGCGAGCGCTGGGTGTCTACACAAGCGCTCACCGCGAACATCGCCGAGACGATCGCCCGCATCAACCAGATGGCGTAACCTCCCCTTCGACCCGCCGGTTTTGACACGCGTTCCGACGATGTGATACACTGCTCGTCTATGGCATCGTCCCCCTCGCCGAAGGGCCGGTTCGGGCCCTTCGGCGGCCAGTTCGTCCCCGAAACCCTCATGGCAGCGCTCGAGCAGCTGGAGCGCGCCTACCGTGCCGCCCGTCGAGACCCGGCGTTCCGCCGCACCCTGACCGCGTGCCTGGCCGACTATGTTGGGCGGCCCACCCCCCTCTATTTCGCGGAGCGGCTGACCCGGCGCTTGGGGGGCGCCAAGGTCTACCTGAAACGCGAAGACTTGGCCCACACCGGCGCTCACAAGATCAACAACACCGTTGGGCAAGCACTGTTGGCCCGGCGGATGGGGAAGCCGCGGGTGATCGCCGAGACCGGGGCGGGCCAGCACGGCGTGGCCACGGCGACGGTGGCGGCGTGGCTGGGACTGAGGTGCGACGTCTACATGGGGGCGGAGGACGTGGCCCGCCAGTCGCTGAACGTCGTGCGGATGCGCCTGCTTGGGGCGCGCGTCATCCCGGTGACGAGCGGGTCGCGCACCCTCAAGGACGCTTGCAACGAAGCGATCCGCGACTGGGTCACCAACGTCCGCACCACCCACTACATCCTCGGTTCCGTCGTCGGGCCGCACCCGTACCCGACGATGGTGCGCGACTTCCAGTCGGTGATCGGCCGCGAGGCGCGGCGGCAGATCCTTCGCCAGCACGGCCGCCTGCCGGCGGCGCTCGTGGCGTGCGTCGGCGGCGGCTCGAACGCGATCGGCCTGTTCCATCCATTCCTGCGCGACCGCCAGGTGGCCCTGCACGGCGTCGAGGCGGCGGGCCACGGCGTCGGCCGCGGCAAGAGAACGCCGCGCCACGGCCCTCTGGCCAGCGGGCGCGGCGCGCACGCGGCGACGCTGGTGGCCGGCTCCATCGGCATTCTCCACGGTGCCCGCTCGTACCTCCTGCAGGATCAGGAAGGGCAGGTGACCGAGGCCCATTCGATCGCCGCCGGGCTCGACTACCCCGGCGTCGGGCCGGAGCACGCCTACCTGAAAGCCACCGGCCGGGCCCGCTACACGGCGGTGACCGATGCACAGGCGCTGGAAGGATTCCGCTTGCTGGCGGAGACCGAAGGGATTCTCCCGGCGCTCGAGCCGTCGCACGCCGTGTACGCGCTGAGCCGGCTCGCCCCGATGCTGCCGGCCTCGTCGGCGGTGGTGCTCGGCTTGTCCGGCCGCGGCGACAAAGATGTGGCGATCGTCGCTAAACATCTCGGATTGCTCGATGGCCGTTGAGCGCCTCGCCGCGGCCTTTCGGCGGGCCCGCGGGGCGCGCCGCGCGGCATTGATCGCCTACCTGACGGCCGGCTACCCGTCGCTGGCGGCCACGGCCGCGCTGGTCCGCGAGCTGGCGCGCGCCGGGGTTGATATCATCGAGCTCGGCTTGCCGTTCTCCGACCCGCTGGCCGACGGCCCGACGATCCAGGCGGCGTCGGCGCAGGCGTTGAAGCGGGGCGTGACGCTCGAGCGGATTCTCCGCACCGTCGCCGAGATCCGCAAAACGACCGATGTGCCATTGGTCGCGATGGGCTACGCCAATCCGTTGTATCGCCGCGGTCTGCCGGCGTTTTGCCGTCAAGCGGTGGCGGCCGGCTTTGACGGCGTGATCGTCCCGGATCTGCCGCCGGAAGAAGCCGGCGAGCTGATCCGTGCCGCCCGCCCGGTGAAGTTGGCCACCATCTTTCTGGCGGCGCCGACGAGCCCTCCCGCGCGCCTGCGACGGATCGCCGCCGCCTCGCGGGGCTTCGTCTACGTGGTCTCGCTCACCGGGGTGACCGGGGCGCGCCGGCAGCTCCCGCGCGAGGTGGTCACTCAAGTCCGCGCGCTCCGCCGCCTGACGCGCCAGCCGATCGCCGTCGGCTTCGGCGTCTCGACGCCGGCGCAGGTGCGCTGGCTGTCCGGCGTGGCCGACGGCGTCATCGTCGGCAGCGCGTTGGTGGACGCTATCAGAAAAAGGGCCCTCCCTACGTCTATCGGCCGGTGGGTGCGGCCGTTCGTGGAGGCGACCCGCCGGTGACGATCCCGCGGAGCCGCTATTGGGGCGTGCTGCTGGCCGGCGGGCAGGGGGAGCGGTTGTGGCCGTGGTCGCGGCGTGATTGCCCCAAGCAATTCCTGACGATCTCCGGTGGGCGCAGCCTCCTCCAGCACGGCTATGCGCGCCTGGCCCAAGTGGCGCCACCGGACCAGATTTACGTGATCGGCAGCGCGGCGCATGCCCGCGCGGTGCGCGCGCAGCTGCCGTCGCTGTCGCCGAAGCGCTGGGTTGGCGAGGCGGTCGGGCGCAATACCGCCGCGGCCATCGGCACCGGCGCGTTCCTGATCGGCCGGGATGACCCCGGCGCCGTGATGGTCGTGGCGACGGCCGATCATGTCATTGAGCCGGCCCGCCGGTGGGCCGAGTGCGTTCGCGTGGCCGGCCACATCGCCCTGGAAGACGTGGATCGCCTCGTCTGTTTCGGCGTGCCGCCGACGTCGCCGATGACCGGCTACGGGTATCTGATCCCCGGGCCGACCCGCCTGCGCCGCCGGCTCGCCGGCGGCCGGGTGTGGGCGGCGCCGCTGGCGCGGTTCGTCGAGAAGCCGTCGGCGCGCGTCGCCCGGCAGCTGATCCGGCGCGGCGCGCTCTGGAACAGCGGCATGTTCGTCTGGTCGATCCCCGCGATCGCGCGCGCGCTGCAGCACCACATGCCGCAGATCACGCGGGGGTTGGTGCTGACGGTCAAGGCGCCGATCGGCACGCGGGCATTCAACGAGCAACTGGCATCGGTGTACCGCCGGGTGCCGTCGATCTCGATTGATTATGGCGTGATGGAGCAGGCGATTGATTGCTGGATGGTCCACGGGGCGTTCGCGTGGGACGACGTCGGCTCATGGACCCGCCTGGCGTCCTACCTGCCGCACGATCGGGACGGGAATGCGGTGCGGGGCCGGCATCTCGGCCTCGACACCCACCGGACGCTGGTGCTGGGCGGGCGTGACCATCTGATCGCGACGCTGGGCGTGCGCGACCTGATCATCGCCCAGCATCGCGGCGTGACGCTGGTGGCATCCCGCGCGCGCGCCCAGCAAGTTCGGCAGCTGGTGGCGCGATGCGACAACGATGCCCGGTGGCGACCCTTCCGATGAGCGCGCATCCCAAAACGGTCTTATCGAATCACCTGCGGGTGGTCAGCGTGCCGATGGCGCAGATGGAGTCGGTGGCCCTCGGCGTTTGGATGGCCGCCGGCGGCCGCTACGAATCAGCCCGGCTGTGCGGCGTGTCGCATTTCCTGGAGCATGTGATGTTCAAGGGGACGCTGACCCGCACCGCCCGACAGATCAAAGAGCAGATCGAGGGGCTCGGCGGCTCGATGAACGCGTTCACCGATGTGGAGCTGACCTGCCTCTATGCCAAGGTGCCGGCCCGGCACGCGGCGATCGCCCTCGAGGTCCTGCTGGACATGGCGTTGCACCCGCGGCTGACGGCCGGGGACATCGAGCGGGAGCGCCAGGTGATTCTCGAAGAAATCAAAATGTGCCTCGACACGCCGATGCAATACGTGCAGGACTTGCTGGGGACGGTGATGTGGCCGCGCCATCCCTTGGGCATGTTCCTGGCCGGCACGCCGGCTTCGGTCCGCCGGATCCGCCGGCGCGATCTCACCGCCTACTGGCGGCGGTTTTACACGCCGGCCAACATGGTCGTGGCGGCGGCGGGGCCGCTCAGCCACCGGCTGCTGGTGGAGCAGGTGTCGGCCCTCGTCGGGCGCGTGCCGCCGGGCCGCGCCCAGCGGTTCCGGCGGGCGTCGCATGGCCAGCGCCGGGCGCGGTGGGACTGCACCGTCAAAGACACGGAGCAGACGCACGCCGCCCTCGGCTTCCACGCGTTCCCGCGGAACCATCCCCACATCCACGGGCTCAATTTGCTGCACGTGATCCTCGGCGGCAACATGTCGTCGCGGCTGTTCCATCAGGTCCGCGAGGTGCGTGGGCTGGCCTACGACATCGGCAGCCAGATCAAGCGGTATCGGGACACCGGCTCGTTCACCGTCAGCGCCGGGGTTGAGCCCAAGAAATTCCTCCAGGCGCTGCGCGTGATCCTGGAGGAGCTGCGCCGCGTCCGCCGGGAGCCGGTGACGTCCGATGAGTTCGCGCGGGCGCAGGAGTTTTACACCGGCCAGCTGGTGTTGGCGCTGGAAGACACGGTGGATCACATGCTGTGGGTCGGGGAGAGCGAGCTGATGCTGGAGCGGATCGTCCCCGTGGAGCGGATCCTGGACGAGGTGCGGCGCGCGCGGCCGGCCGATGTCACCCGCGCCGCCCGAGAGGTGTTGCTGCCGGCGCGCAGGAACCTGGCCGTGATCGGGCCGGTGACCCCCCGGCAGCGGCGCGAGGCCCAGGCGCTGCTCGAGGCCGCGTGATGGCGGCCCCGCTGATCGCCCCCTCCATGCTGGCGGCCGATGCCGCCCGGCTGGCGGATGAGACGGCCCGGATCGCCGCCGCCGGCGCCGACTGGATCCACCTCGATG
>JACQRF010000182.1 GCA_016206635.1 Candidatus Omnitrophota bacterium | reverse complement strand
TTCACGTCAATGGCCACCAGCGACTCGGTCTGCTCGATCACGCAGTATCCGCCGCTGGGCAGCTCCACCTTCCGGTGGAAGATCTTCTCGATCTCGGCTTCCAATCCCCGCTTCTCGAGCAACGGCGCGTCCTCGCGATACCACTCGATCTTGTCGCGCAGGTGCGGCTCGGTCTGGCAGAGGAATCGGTGGATCTTCCGGAACTCCTCGCGGGAATCGACGACGACCCGCTTGACGTCCGGCGTCAGCAGGTCGCGGACGGTGCGCAGCACCACGTCGTACTCCTCGTGGATCGAGGCCGGGGCCGCCGTCCGCATGGACCGGGTCTTGATCCGCTGCCACAGCGCCATCAGGAACCGCAGGTCGCGGTGCAGCTGTTTCTCGGTCGCGCCGATCGCCGCGGTCCGGACGATCAGCCCGATGTCCTTCGGCGGGTTCAGCGCCTTGAGGATCTGCCGCAGCCGGTCGCGTTCCTGCGGGTCGTCAATGCGCTTGGAAATGCCGAAGTGGGCGTCCATCGGCATCAGGACGATGAAGCGGCCCGGCAACGAGAGGTGGGTCGTCAAGCGCGGCCCTTTATGCCCGATCGGTTCCTTGACGATCTGGACCAGCAGCTCCTGTCCCACCTTCACCAGGTCCTGGATGCGCGGCTGATGCTCCGGGGCGATCGGCGGCTCCGGGGCCTGCCCGCTGGGATGCTCCAGTTGGACATGCTCCGCCAGCTCGGGGCTGGGATTCACGATGTCGGTGAGGTACAGGAACCCGTTCTTCCCGATCCCCAGATCGACAAACGCCGCCCGGATGCCCGGCACGACGGAATTCACGCGGCCCTTGTAGACATTCCCCGCCAACGGGCCCTGCGCGGTGCGCTCGACAAAGAACTCCTCGAGCTGGCCGCCCTCCAAAATCGCCAGCCGCGTCTCCATCGGCTCGACATTGATGAGGATCTCTTTCCCGCCCCCGCCGCCGGGATGCCCGCCCTGCGGCCGGCGAGGGGGTCCGTCGGTCTGCGGCTGGCCCTGCGGGGGGGGCCGCCGGCGAAATCGGCCGATCATGGGCGCCCCCGTTCGGCCGATTGCCGGACGGTCGCCGTCAACTGGGCGACCTCCGCGCGGAGCGACGCCAGATCGCGCGCCAACTGCTCGTGCTCCTCGTGCAGCGCCGTCAACCCGCTCTGGATCAGCTCCTGCGTATCCCAGGCGTAATTCCCTTTCCGGAAGCGCGTCAACTCCACGGCCCGCTCGAACCGCCCCTCCTCGGGGGCGGGGGGCGCCGCCTCATCCTGCGACGGGGCCGGCCGGTACTGGGCTTCGGCGACGTCGAGGCCGGCGGCCGCGACGAGCATGCCGAATGCCATGGTGCTCATCCATCGTGTCATGAACATCTCCTGTCATGGGGTCAGACCCCGCTGTGGTCAGCAATCGTTGGGGTGAGGGGTTACGGGTGTCCGGACAGAAACCCGCGGTTCGTGGGCGACGAAGTCGTCTCGGCAGGCGGCGGTTCAGACGGCGGGGGCTCTTCGCGGCGGCGCGGCGCCCGCGACCGTCTGGGGCTCTTGGTCGGGGGCCGTTCCAGCCGGCGCTGGAGGTCTTGGAGTTGCTCCGGGGTCATCGCCCCCGAGGCCACGATCCTCGCCGTGATGAAGATCAGCAAATCAATCTTCGTCAAGTCGGTCGTCGAGCGCGTGAACAGCAGTCCGAGCACCGGGATCTTCCCCAAGAACGGCCACCCGATATTCGACTTCGTCTTGACGTCCTTTAAGAGCCCGCCGATGACGATCGTATCGCCATCCGCCATGACCACTTGCGTTTCCGCTTCCCGGACATCCAAGATCGGATACGCGTTCGTCCCGAGGGTGCTGGTCCTGGCCGAAATGACCGGATGGATGATCATATCAATGTGCCGATCACCCGCCACCTGCGGGACGACGAACAGCTCGATGCCGATATCCTGGTAGTACGACAGCGTGGTCGTGGTCGTGGTCGTGTCGGTCCCCGACACCTGCGTCTCCAGGATGGGGTACTTGGTTCCCACCATAATGCGGGCCTCTTGCCCGCTCAACGTCAGGATATGCGGCGCCGACAGCGTGTTGGTCCGGACGTCCTCCTCCAACAACTGCACGAGCGCCGACACCTGCGTGCCGATCAGCCGCTGAAAGAACAACTGCGCCCCCGCCGCCGACGGCGAGAGGCCGGTCGTCAGCGGGACGAAGGCCGACGGCGTGAAGCTCCCGGACACCTGGCTGGCGGCAAACTCCGCGATCGAGACGCCGGCCTGTTTGGCCGCCGGCATGTTCCGCATCGTCAGGGTGCTGCTGCCGGCCGTCGCCCCGGTCACCATCGCGGGATTGATGTCCCGCAGCACGTCCCGGCTGACCTCCATCACCCGCGTCTCGATCAAAATCTGCTTGGGCATGACGTCGATCTGTGAGAGCACCTTCTCGAACCGGTCAATCGTGCTCGGGGTGTCGGTGATCACGATCGCCTTCGATCGGGCCTTCTCCCGGTCCTGCCGTTCCCGGCCCTCCTCGGCGCTGCTGGACCCGGCCGTCCCCGTCCCGAACTCCCAGCCCTTTTGCCCCGTCATCTCCAGCACGGAGATCTTCCCCGACGCCGTCAGCTGCGGCTCCAGGAACGCCTTCACATCGGCCGCATCGAGATACTTGAGCTGGATCACCCGGGTCGTGACCGGCTCGATTTGGACCAGCTCCCGGACTTTCTCGCGCCGCGTCTTGAGCGCGTCCAGGCCGGTCACGGTGTACACGGTGCCGTCCCGCTCGTAGCCGAAGCCGGAGGTCTTGGCGATCGTATCGAGGGCCTGCTCCCACGGGACATTATCCAAGTGCAGCGTGACGACGCCCGCCACGTCGTTCGTCGTAACGACGTTCATCCCAGCCTTGCGTCCCAACGCCTCTAACACGGTGCGGATCTCCGCGTCCTTGACGTGGAGCGAAATCGTCCCAGGGGTTTGGCCCTCGGTGGCCGACGGCGCGGCCGCCGCCACCTGCAGCGGCTCGTCCTCCTCCACCCCCATGGCCGTCGAGGCCGCCAGCAGCAGTCCGCCCAGCAGCCACCCAAGCGTTGCGCGTCGCGTCACGGTGTGATCCCCTGGTTATCCTGGGCCGCCGGCGGGGCAACCGTCAGTTCCCGCCGCTGGCCATCCACCAGCATCGTCACCGTCATCGGCTGGATCCGCAGGACGATCATCCCGTCAACGGTGTCTTGCTCATGCACGACGTGATCATTCACGATGGCGTACGAGTTCCCGGTGGCATCATACACGATCCCTTGCAGCACCAAACGGGTCGCCTCCGGGGCCGCGTCGTCATCAACCCCCGGGGGGTGAATCCGCTGCCCTTCCACCGTCAGGAGCGGCACCATCGGATCGCGCCGGCCCTTGGCTTGATACTCCGCCGCTGCAGGGCCGGCGACCAACGACACGACGATGACCCACGGGGTCACCCCGCCCCGTGCGCTCATGCGGCGGCCGGCACGAGATAGACCTGCAGCATGATCACCGCCTGATGATGCCAGAGGTCCTCCGGGGTGGGGCCGATCTCAAATTCCCCCACGCGCACCAGCTGCGGCGACCGCTCCAGCGCATCAATGAACTGGCCGAGCTCATGATACCCGGCCGAGACCTGCATAGCAACCGGGAGTTCCAAATAGCCGGACGGCCCCGGCGTGAGCCCGCCCAGATCGAGCTTCGGTTTCAAGGCCACCAGGCGGACCCGCGCCCCCTGCGCCATCTGCGTGATCGCTTGCAGCAAATCCGGCAGCTGCTCCTCCGGACGGCGCGCGTGCGTGGAGAGTCCCGGCTCGGTCGTCAGGCGGGCGATCTCCGCCTCCACCGCCGACAGGCCGTCCAGCTGTTGCCGCAGCTCGGCGACTTGGGGGCGCAAGGTCCGCAGGAGGGCGCCCCGCTCGGCCAGCGCCCGCTGCTGGGGGGCCAGGAGGAACAGCCACCAGGCCACCACCGCGAGGGCACCGAGCACCCCGAGGAGGAGCTGCCGTTGCTGGACGGGGGTAAGCGTCGGGGTCTTCACGACCGAGGGGACACCACCAACCCGAAGTCACAGACCGCCTCCTGCCCGACCTGGCGATGCTCGATCCCCTTGAGCTCAATCCCGCGGAACCATTGGGCAAATGCCGGGTGCTCTTGGAGCCGCTGGAGATAGCGTTTCACGGGGGCGTCTTCCCCCTTGGACTTGACCAGCGCCGACCCGGCCAACCACAAGATCGGCGCCGACGGCGCGGCGGGCTGATCCGTGGCCTCCGGCGGCGGCTGGCCGTCCGCGGCCGCCGTCGTGGCCACCCCAAACCGCACCTGCGTCAACCACAAGCCGGAGACAAGGGCATCCGACAACAGGTTCAGCCGCGGGGCCCACTGCCCGTCGGGGTGCTTGAGCGCCTGGAGGGCCGACGCGCGCCCGCGCAGCGTCATCAGCGTCGTCTGCGCCTGCTCGACGCGCGCCCGGTCCGGCTGCAACGCATCCCACTCCCGGGTCAACCGGCTGACGGCCCGCGCCTGCACCTGATTCCACCCGACGATCCCGACTGAATAGAAGGCCAGACCGCCCGCGGCCACCAGCCCGATGCGGCGCCACGGGAGGAGGGTCATCCACTGCGCGTGGGCCGCGGCCTGGCGGGCGGCCGGCGGCAGCAGATTGATCGTGATCACGACAGTCCCCGACGGGCCAGCCCGATGGCGATGCCCAAGGTCACGGCATCCCCTTCCGCGATCGGCGTGGCGGTCTGCACGCCGGCCAAGGGATTCCACACATCGGTCGGCCACCCCCCCGTCTCGCGGACGCGCGCGGCCAACCCGGCCATGCGGGCGGAGGCACCGCTCAAGACGACACGGCCGACGCCGCGGCCCACCTGGTTCTCATAGAAATCAAACGAGCCCCGGCATTGCCCCAGCCAATCGTCCCACGACGGCTGCAGCGCCGCCTGGACCTCGGCGCCGCGCTCGCCGGGCTGGGCGATGAGCGCCTCAGCGCCGGCCGCCTCCACCGACAGGGCCGTGGCCACCGCCTGCGTGAATGTGTCGCCGGCCAGCGGGATCTCCCGGGTGAATTGGAGCTGCGTCCCGGTGAACACCATGACGATCGTGCCGCGGGCGCCAATGTGGAGCACTCCCACGGTGTCGGTGGCCGGCCCCTGGGGGCTGAGCTCCCACGCGTTGGCCAGGGCGACCGTGTCCAGATCCAGCGCCTTCGGCGCCACGCCCGCCGCCGTCAACAGCGCCAGGGTGGTCTCCACCAGCTCCTTGCGCGCGGCGGCCAGCAGGATTTCCATGCGCCCGTCCGACCGATCGCCGAGGATGACCGAGTCCATCACCGCCTCGTCCAGCTTGAACGGGATATGCTTCTCCGCCTCAAACGCGAGGGCGGTCGTGAGCTCTTGGGCCGTCATCTTCGGCAGGAGCACGTGGCGGAGGACGGTGCCGGGGCCGCCGACCGCCGCGACCACCGGGGGTTTGGTCGTCCCCTCCAGCATATTCAGGAGCTGGCGGATTTGTTGGACCCTGGCGGCGGTGTCCGCGCCGGGCGGGATCGGCAAGCTGGCGGTGCGGACGAGGGTCACGGTGTCGCCGGTCTTCTGCAACACCACGCCGGCGGCGGGCTGCGAGCCGAGATCGAGACCAAGGCAGGTCGGCGTCGGCCGCACCATCGCGGCAACCTTCGGCCAACGCGTTCGCAACCGTTCCAGTTGTTCGAGCAGCGGGCGAGCCACTTATGCGCGATTCTACCGCGGGTGGCCGCCGGATACAACGGCTTTCGCGCCACCCTCTGCCGCATCGCGTTCCATCCCCTCAATGGTGGGATGAAGTACGCCATGGTTTTCTCGAGTTAAAACAACCCGCAGATCCTCGAGCCCCTTTCACCGAGGCGGAAAACCGCCTTCAGGGCGTCCGACGCAGCTCTCCAAGCCACCGCGCCGTCGTCGCCCCACGGAAGCACATTGATTTCAAAACCGCCATCGTGGCGGCGGAAAAGGACAGCGGCATTCTGATAATCAAATCCGCCCTGCGCCACGGTAGGAAGGTTGATTCTCTCCATCTTATTGTGCCCGTGCCATGTCAGGGGCCGGTTGACCCACCGCTGTCGGCGGAGCGTGAGGGGTGGATGTCCGATTGTGATGTGTGTGTTTCCATACGTAGCGTGGGTGAATCCAAAAAATCTGTTCGCACCCCTCGGCAACTCCAGCTGGTTGCGAGAACCACCCGAAGGCATCGAACCCGCCTCGATCCAGAAATGATTGAACGCCATCGGCAAAATACTCCCAGTCGTAATGGCATCCCAGAAAACAGGCTTGGCGCCAGGCCTGATCGTCAGAGGCCTCGGCTTCGGGTCAGGTTCGACAGCTCGTTTCTTGGGGCGGACCCACTTCCGACGGTATTCGTCAAGCAAACCGGCAGTACACGGAGCGGTATCACGTATGAGTTCAGACCAGATATCATTCCACGCGGCGCCCTCGGGCTGCCCTCTGCCCGCGGCAACAACTTCTGTGTTCGTAATAAGGGCATTGTTCGTCAGATTGGCAGAGCCGACGACGTACCCTGTGCTATCTGCGGCATCGAACAAATACAGCTTCGGGTGGTATGCCTTTCCGGGCATCAGACTCGGCCCATCGGCGATATGTGGATTGGCGATGTGCACTCGGCTCGCCGGCAAAGCCGACAGAAACTCAATGGCAGCTGGCTCGGTCAAGCCAAAGTCGAGTGAGGTCACGAAATGCTTTTCGCTCTTCTCCCATTGCCTCTGTCCAATCCTGGCAGAAACGCGTTGGATCAACCGTTCGCAACCGCGTCGTGTCGAATAGGCGACAGCCCAGCGAACTTGCTGCACGGTAGGGTCTGTCACCTCGTCAAAAGCAAATAACACCTGGCTTGGGCAATGGTGGCTTTGGACAAAGAGCTTCATTCCTCCTCCGTCGCTTCGTCATGATGGTTTCGCCTTCGCTTAGCGCGGAGCGCCCGGATGATCCTCGTCAATTTCTCGACGGTAGCGTTGATCTCACCTGAAGACAACTGGCGGCGCGCCAGAGCCGAGAACACTATTCGATCAATCTTTGCCCGATGACGCCGGAATCCAATCGCGGTGGATGCCGTTTCAAGCGCTGCGCGCGCAAAACTCCGCAGGCGTCCTTTCGCCGAACCCGAAAAGATCGGGATAGGTAGACGACGTAGGTGTGTGGCCTCCAGCTTCAGGGCGCCGCCGCCTAACGATACACCGAGCGCTTCCATGCATAATTCACCCCATGTGCTATTGAAGATGGCGAAGACGGTTTCCGGGTTCCAACGGTCGTCTTCACACCACAATGCTGAGAAATTAGCATCCACCAGCAGGGGTGGTTTGGCATTCAAAATAGCCCTCGGTGCATCGTGGATGATTCGAGGTACGCATAACGATGGGATGTGACGTGGGGCAAAATCAGGAATCATATACCACATGCGCGCGGCATCCCCCCCATGCGACGATGGGGAGTTGCCACCCTCGCTTGGTCCAAGACCATTCGGCTTGACCGCAGAAAGATGGGGGATCAGCGTCCGAGTTTGTCCCCGAACGAGGTAGGTACGAGCGGCCGATCGGACGTATTCTGCGAGCGATTCCGGCATCGTACGGCGCCGGTTCTGTCTTGACACTCCATTCCGTTGAGCATCTTCTGGGAGAACCAACCCGCGCAAATCGAGCAGTCGTCCGCGAAGCGCGTCCGGCGTCACCTGCAGACCCGATAACTCGGCCTGCCTGCGGAGGACTGGTTTCAACGCGGTGGGTGGAACCATGATGCATCGTCTGCCAAACAGCTCACTGGTCAGCACCGGCAGCGAGTCGCCACCTACCACATCCCCCGCGAGGTCCACATAGAAGAACGCGTTGCATCCGGTACGAAGTCCTTGACCGACTCGAATCGGTTCGCAGGTTAAAGGTTGTGTATGGTTCAGAAACCCCATTGGTACTAGGGGCGCAACCGAAGGCGGTAGTGCTGCGCTGGAAGATACCGTAGCCGCTATTCCGCCCGGGGGATCTCCCTCAAGTTGACGAAGCCAGTGGATCTCTTGTGACACTGAAAGCGCCTCGTCACGTTGAGATTCCCACGACACGCGTTTGAGCGCCACTCCGGCTCGCGACCCGGAGCCACGCGCGAGCCAATTTGAGAACTCGCCTTCGGGGTCATCCCCCACGAATGCTCGTCCAACGTGGCTATGTTCAGACGCCGCCGAAGAACCGATCTCTACATAAGGCGTAGCACTGAACGTACGGCGCCGCCCTCTTAGTGGTGTAACGGTTTGTTCCGGCGGCAATCGGCGTCCGATCACCAGCGAGACCGGAACAAGGGCCTCGTGAAACCAGCGCTGACCGGACTCCTGAACCACGGCTAACGGCTGGAAAAAACGCAGGAAGAAGTAACGGGTGATTCGTGCATAGTCTCTACTCAACCACGTCTGGGGAACCACGAGGGCTAACACGCCGGATGGAGCGGTCAGCAACCCGCACAGGAACCAGCTTGGGAGGGAGAGGTCGGCAAGACCTGAGTAGGAACGGATCAGGCACTGCCAAATGGGGTGTTCTTCAGGTGGAGCCAATTTCAACGCGAGCCTTTCCAAAGCATCTCGAATCGCCTCGGCGCTCAATAGCTTCACGC
>JACQRF010000017.1 GCA_016206635.1 Candidatus Omnitrophota bacterium | reverse complement strand
TCTGACCCCGGCTTCACCGTGCGGATCCACCGGGCGCATCTCGAAGAGGACGCCGGGAAACTGATCCACAAAGATGGGGAGCGGGTGTCGCTCGTTGATTATAATCGGACCGGCGTGCCATTGCTGGAGATCGTCAGCGAGCCGGACTTGCATGCCCCGGAGGAGGCCTATCGCTATCTCCAAACGCTCAAGCAGATCCTGCAGTATCTCGACGTCTCCGACTGCGACATGGAAAAGGGCAGCCTGCGCTGCGATGCGAACGTGTCGGTGCGGCCGGCCGGCACGGCGCCGCTGGGCGTGAAGACCGAGATCAAAAACCTCAACTCGTTCAAGCATGTGCGGGCGGCGCTGGCCTATGAGATCGCGCGGCAGGGCCAGGCGCTGGGCGACGGCGGACGGGTCGTCCAGGAAACGCGCTTGTGGGACGAGGCCCAGGGCGTCACCCAGCCGATGCGCAGCAAGGAGTTCGCGCACGACTACCGGTATTTCCCGGAGCCGGACCTCGTGCCATTCTCGCTGACGGAGGCGGAGATCGAGGCGGTCCGCCGGGGCCTGCCGGAGCTGCCGGCGGCGCGGGTCGAGCGGTTCATCACGCAGTATGGCCTCTCCGCCTACGATGCCGGCGTCCTGACGGCTGAGAAGGCGACGGCCGACTATTTCGAGGAGGCGGTGCGGGCCGGCGGGTCGGCGAAGGGCGTGGCGAACTGGATCCAAGGCGACCTGATGGCGGTCTGCCGCGAGCGCGGCGTCGCGCTGCGGGGGCTGGGGTTGCCGGCGGCTCACCTGGCTCAGCTGGTGCAGCTCTTGGAGCAGCGGGTGCTGACCTCCCGGATGGCCAAAGATCTGCTGGGGCCGATGCTCGAGACCCGCGAACCGCCGGAACCCTTAATGCGGCGGCTGGGTCTGGCGCGGGTGACCGATCCTGGCGCGTTGAGCGCGGTGGCCCGTGCGGTCGTGGAGCGGCATGCCAAGGTCGTGGCCGATTATCGGGCCGGCAAGGGGCAGGCGTTGCAATTTCTGGTTGGGCAGGTGATGGCTCACACGAAGGGCCAGGCGGATCCCGCCGCGGCCCGCGAGGCGCTGGGGCAGGCGCTCCGGGACCTCGCCCCCCGCTGAGGAGGCGCACCGTGCGACGACGATGGGCCGTATGCGGATTGATCGTGGTCATGGCGGCGGCCGCCGCGTGGGCGGCCACGGCGCCGGTCGGGCCGGCCGGTGGGCCGGGCCCCAAGCGGACGGTCAAAGATGAGACCTACGCGCAGCTGGAGTTGTTCGGCGACGCGCTCGGGATCGTGCAAACGGAGTACGTGGACGACCCGCCCCCGCAAGAGCTGATCTATTCGGCGATCGAGGGCATGATCAATGCGCTGGACCGCCACAGCCAGTTCCTGCGGCCCGATGAATATGAGGAAATGCGCGTCGAGACCAAGGGCCAATTCGGGGGCCTCGGCGTTGAGATCGGCATCAAGGAAGGGCTGCTGACCGTCGTGGCCCCCATTGATGGCACGCCGGCCGACGCCGCCGGCCTGCAGCCCGGGGACCGGATCGTCAAGATTGATGGGCAATTCACGCGGGGGATCAGCCTGCATGAAGCGGTGCAGAAGCTCCGCGGCCGTCCCGGCAGCCGGGTGATCCTGACGATCCTCCGGGAGCCGGAGGATGAGCTGACCGATGTCATCCTCACGCGGGCGGTCGTCAAGATCCAGAGCATCAAGGAAGCCCGTTTTCTCGAGCAGAAGATCGGCTACGTCCGCATCACGGAGTTCCAGGAGAACACGGCGCAAGATCTCGAGCTGGCGCTCGGCGGGCTGGGGCGCGATGGGATGGAGGCGCTGGTCCTCGATTTGCGGCGCAATCCGGGCGGCCTCTTGGACGCCGCCGTCGCCGTGGCCGAGAAATTCCTGGTGAAGGGGAAGAAGGTGGTGTTCACGCGGGGCCGCCGCGACGACCAGAACTTGGAATTTCTGTCCCAGGGGGCGCACCCGCATCTGGGGTTTCCGATGGTGGTGTTGGTGGATAACGGGTCGGCCAGCGCCTCGGAGATCGTGGCCGGGGCGCTGCAGGATCACCAGCGCGCGATCATCCTCGGCGTCAAGACATTCGGCAAAGGATCGGTGCAGACCGTGATCCCGTTGAAGGACGGCTCGGCCGTGCGGTTGACCACCAGCAAGTACTACACGCCAAATGGTCGGGCGATCCACGGCGAGGGGATCATCCCGGATGTGATCTCCGATGAGCGCGCGGACCCAGGTGAGGCGAAGCCGCTCGACGTGTTCGAGCGGATCGAGCAGCGGGAGCACCCGGAGCAGCCGGCGCGGCCCAAGGCCGCGGATCGCCAATTGCGGCGGGCCGTCGACCTGCTCCGCGGGGTCCTCGTGTATCAGGGCCGGACGGCCTGATGGTTCGACGGCGCCGCGCGGCCCGGCGGTCGCCGGCCGGCGACCGCGCGTGGTGGCTGGCCGTCGCGGCGCTGGCCGTCGCGGCCGTGGCGATCGTCGGCCTGTGGGTCACCCGTCCCACCAAGCTGGCGCGCTGGTCCGAGCAGTTGGAGGTCGAGGTCGGGCGCGAGCTGGCGCATGCCGGCGTGCGCAGCGGCCGGCTCGTCCAGGAAACCCGCACCCTGGCGCGGGCGCGCGGGGTCCCGTATCACGTCGTTGAGAAAACCTACGCCGTCCCGCCGAGATTCTCGACGCCGGCGTTCATTCGCGACCTCGCGCGTCAGTTGCCGCGCCATGGGTTCGAGCTGCAGCGGACCGAGCGCGCCCAGACCGCGCGCGGCTCGGCCACGATCATCGAGATGGGCGTCTCGCGCTATCGGCTGTATCGCCTGACATTGCAAGACGGCGCAGCCCTCGACGCGGGGCCGCCCGCGGCGGGTCTCGCGCCCGCCCCGCCGGGGCCCCTGCCGATCGCCGCGCGGGCGAAAGTGGCCGTCGTCCTGGATGATTGGGGATACAGCCAGCGGTTGGTGCCGGAGGTCTTGAAGCTCAACCGGCCGGTGACGTTGGCCATCTTGCCGCATCAGCGGTATTCGACGGCCACCGACCGGGCCGTCCGCGGGAGCCGGTGCGAAGTGATCCTGCACATGCCGATGGAGCCGTGGGATGACGCGTCGCCCCGCGAGCCGCACGTTTTGACGTCGGGCCTGTCGGAGGAAGCCGTGCATCGGATGCTGGAGGCGGCCTTGGCCACGGTCCCATCGGCCCGCGGCGTGTCGAACCACCAAGGCTCCAAGGCGACGGAAGACGCGGCGTTGATGCGGGTCGTCATGCAGCATCTGCGCGCCCGCCGGCTCTATTTCCTGGATAGCCTCACGGCGGCGAATTCGGCCTGCCTGGAGGCGGCCCGCGAGGCGGGGATTCCATTCGCGCAACGGGCGGTCTTCCTGGACAACGAGGAGACGCCGGAGGCCATTCAGCGGCAAGTGGAGGCGCTCGTGGCGATCGCCCGGCGCGCTGGTTGGGCCGTCGGGATCGGGCATGACAAACGGGTGACGCTCCAGGTGCTGCAGCGGGCGATGCCGCAGTACGAGCGGGAGGGGATTGAATTCGTGGCGCTCTCGGCCGTCGAGCCGATGCGGTTATGATCACGCTGGGCATTGAGACGTCGTGCGATGAGACGGCGGTCGGGCTCGTCGAGGGGGGCCGCGCGATCCTGGGGCATAGCCTGGTCTCGAGCGTGGCGTTCCATCAACAGTACGGCGGCGTCGTGCCGGAGATCGCCTGCCGTCACCACGTGGAGCTGATCACCTACTGCGTGGACGACGCGCTGCGGCAGGCCGGTCTCCGATTGCCCGACGTCGGCCTCGTGGCCGTGACGTATGGGCCGGGGCTGGCGGGGGCGCTGCTGATCGGCTTGGCGGCCGCCAAGAGTTTGAGCTTTGGGTTGCGGGTCCCGCTGGTCGGCGTCAATCATCTGCAGGCCCATCTCTACGCGGCCCTGCTGGGCGCCGGGCAGTCCCCCGTGGCCGACCGGCCGCGCGGCCCTGCCCGGCGCCCGACCGCGTGGCCGGCGCGGGCCGTGGGGCTCATCGTCTCCGGCGGGCACACCGCGCTGGCGCGGTTGGATGGCTTGACGCGGTACACGGTGATGGGCCAGACGCGGGATGACGCCGTCGGCGAGGCGTTCGACAAGGTGGCCAAACTGTTGGGGCTCGGCTACCCCGGCGGCCCGGCGATCGAGCGGATCGCGGCCGCCGGCGACCCGTCGCGCCTGGCGTTCTCTACCCCCAAGATTCGAGGGGGCACACCGTGGGACTTCAGCTTCAGCGGGATCAAGACCGCGGCGCTCCGCGATGTCCAGCAGGCGCAGCAGGCCGGGACGTTCGACGACCGATTCCGCGCCGACTTGGCCGCGAGTTTCCAGCACGCCGTGGTGGAGGAGCTCGTGGCGAAGGGGGTGTCCGCCTGCCGGGCGGCGGCGGCGCGGACGCTGATCGTCGGCGGCGGCGTGATCGCGAACCAGGTGCTCCGCGGCCGGCTGGCGGAGGCGTGCCGCGCTGCGCGTATCCGGTTGCGTATGCCACCGGTGGCGTTGAGCACCGATAACGCGGCGATGGTGGCCGGGCTAGGGTACCAGCTGCATGCGGTCTGCGGGGTGACGTCGCCGCTGACCTTGACGGCGGAACCGAACTTGGGGATGCGGTAACCGGGGGCGGCGATGACCAACGATGCGGTGATTCTCGGGCGGTTGCTGGCGGCGGCGGTGCTGGGTGGGGCCATCGGGTTCGAGCGGGAGCTGCACGGCCGGTCGGCCGGGCTGCGGACGCACATCTTGGTCTGTCTCGGCTCGGCGTTGATCATGCTGACGGCCGAGCATCTGTTCTACGCGTATCAGGGCCTGGCCTCGCTGGACCCCGGACGGTTCGCCGCCCAGGTCGTCAGCGGGATCGGGTTCCTGGGGGCCGGCACGATCCTTCAATCGCGCGCCTCCGTGCGCGGCCTGACGACGGCCGCCGGGTTGTGGGCGGCGGCGGGGATCGGCTTGGCCGCCGGCGCCGGGTTCCATGTCGGCGCGATCGGGGCCACGGCCCTCGTGCTGGTGACCTTATATGCGTTGACGCGGTGGGAATGGGCGTGGCTGCGCAAGAGCCGGTTCAAGTCCCTCACGATCTATGCGACCGGCCCGATCGCCTTGTTGGGCAGCATCCGAACGACGCTGGCGCGCTCCGGGGCGGAGGTGCAGGATTTCGAAGTGCAGCGGCGGGACGAGCAAGTCGTGTTACAATTGGCCGTGCGGTTGTCCATGGCCCGGCAAGAGGACATCATCCCGCAGGCGCTCATGGGCCTGCCGGGCGTCAGCCGTGTCGTGTGGGGATCGGGGAGCTAGCCGAGTGGCGGTGCCAGGTCTAAAGACCTGGCACCGGCAACGGGGAGGAAAATCCTATGCTTGGCAGAGAGCGCAGAGGCTCGGCCGCGGCGGGACCAACCGTGGAAGAGCGGGTGCTGGAGGTGACCGCTGCTATGCAGGGGACCTTGTCGTTCAAAGATCCCGTGAATTTGCGGATCAGCGGGCGGTTTGACGGCGCGCTCGAGACGTTGGGCACGCTGACGATCGGGGAGCGGGCGCAGGTCAGCGCGCAGATCACCGGGGAGACGATCGTGATTGCCGGCCGCGTGTCGGGCAAGATCGTGGCCAAGCGGCAGCTGACGCTCGTACCGCCGGCGAAGGTCACCGCGGATCTGTGGACGCCGCGCCTGGCGGTGCAGGACGGGGCGATGTTGGAGGGCGCCTGCCACATGAGCGCGGCGACCGAGGCAGCCCCGGCGAGCCCCGTGTTGTCGGTGGAGGAGGTGGCGCAGTATTTGGAGCTGGAGCCGGCCGCCGTGCGCCAGTGGGCGGCGCAAGGCCGGATCCCGGCGACGCGGGACGGCGCCGGCTGGCGATTCGACAAGAGCCGGTTGGATGAGTGGATTGCCAGCGAGCGCGCGAGGGCTCGTGAATAAACTGCTGACGGCGGCGGAGGCCGCCCGACAGCTCGGCGTGTCCTAGCGCGAGCTGGCCGATCTGGTGGCGCGAGGGGTGCTGCCCGCCCTCTGGATCGGCGGCGAGCTGTTGCGGTTTCATCCGGACGACGTCGCGGCCATGGCAAAACCGGCGACGGCTGGTGTCGATCGACGCCAGCCGTCAGCAGAGGCAGTGCCGGAGGGGTCTGGCTTCGATCGAAGCCAGACCCCTCCGG
>JACQRF010000174.1 GCA_016206635.1 Candidatus Omnitrophota bacterium | reverse complement strand
GGTTTAAACCTGCCCTACGAGAGTTGAGGATCACGCCTTCGCGAAGGTGTCGCGGATGACGAGGGCCGAGGCCCCGAGGGCCACGGCGTCCTCGCCCAAGCGGGACGGCACAATCTTCACGGCATTGGCCATCTCTTCAAACGCATACAGCCGGACCATCTTCTTCACCGATTCCAGGAGCAGCGGGCCGGCCTGCTCGATGCCGCCGCCGATCACCACCGCCCCCGGGTTCAACAGGTTAACCAAGAACGCGATCCGGATGCCGAGCCGCTCGCCGGCCTTCTGGACGATCTCCATCGCCAGCTTGTCGCCGTCCTTGGCGGCGTCGAACACCGTGCCCATCGTGATCTTCGACAGATCGCCGCCGACCAAGTCCGGCAGCTGAGAGATCGTCCCCTGCTGCAGCGCCTCCCGGGCGCTGTCCGGGATCCCTAAGTGCGCGGCCCACGGTTTCAAGGCGGCGATGTTGCCGATCCAGACATCCTGGTGATCGAGATCGTCCTTGATGGACACCTCGCCGGCGGTCCCGGTCGCGCCGTGGTAAATCTCCCCATTGATGATCATCCCGCACCCGACGCCGGAGTACATGAACAGCATGATGTCCACGTCGGTGCCGGAGCCGAGCGACCACTCGCCGTAGGCGGCGGTCGTGACATCGTGCTCGATGGTGGTCGGCAGCTTGAACCGCTGCTCCATCAACGTCGTGATCGGGACGTAGATCGAGGCGATGCCATCGGTGCAGCGGACCGTGCCGACCTCCCGGTCAATGACGCCGGAGGCGCCGATCCGGATGCCGCGGAGCTTCTGCCGGTCCACGCCGGCGGTCTGGATGGCCTGGTCAACCAAGTCGGTCAGCGTTTTGACGACGTGGTCGGCGGTGTCCCGCGGGCGCGCCGCCCGGGCGCGGGCCACCACGCTGCCCTCCAGGTCTGCCAGCACCGCCGTCACCGCGGCAAACCCCAGGTCAACGCCGATGACGAACGCCGCCTTCGGGTTGAGCACGACGATCGTCGGGCGGCGGCCGCCGGAGGAGATGTCGCGCCCCCTCTCGATCACCAACCCCTGCTCGATGAAATTGTTGACGTAGTTCGAGACGGTGACGATGTTCAGCTTGATCAGCTTGGAAATGTCGGTGCGGGAGATGGGGCCGTACCGCTTGATCGCATCGAGGATGGCCAGGTTCTTCCGCTCGCGATCAGAGAGGTGGCGGTCCTCCAGTTCGGTGCCGCGCGGGGTCAGCATCGGGGGTACGCTACCATGGCCACATTCCAGCCGTCAATTACAAAGTCTGAGAAATAGGGACGGTTCCAGAACCGTCCCTATTTCCGGGCGTGGAGGGCAGCGTAGCAGGCGCCGAGCGTTTCCCAAACCCGCTGCGGGTCGTCGCTGGCCAGTGAGATGTAGCCGGCGCCGTAGTAGCTCCAGGCCGCGAGGTTGCGGATGCCGGCGGCGTACGCCGCCTCGATCGCCTCGGGAATCCGCCCCTCTTCCCCGCGCTTGATGTTGAAGTTGAGGATCCAAATCTGGCCTTCCTTCTGGTGGGCGGCGGCCAATCCGGCGATCCGCTGGGCGGCGCGGCCCACATGGGCCGCCACGTCGGTCTGGTGAGGCCGCCAATACGGGTCAGTGCCGATGATGTCGAGGCCAGGGAGCGCGGCCACTCGCGCCCAATCACTGAAGGTGGAGGAATTCTCGAACGGCAGGTAGCACATGGCGTTGCGTACGCCGAGCCGCTTCCCTTCGTCGCAGAGGAAGGTCAGGAACTCGACGAGGGAATCCTCTTTGAATCGCCGGACGTCGGGGGTGAGGGTCATCGGCATCGGCTGGCGGAAGGCGGCCTGGAACTTCGCCTGGCAGACGGCGCAACGGCAGGCCCAGCGGGTGGCGCTTGGGGAACCATCCTCTGGATAAATGAAGAAATGCGGCTCGTCCCAGAACAGCACTTGGGCGCCGAGGTCCACGGCGGCCTTGGCCCATTGTGTGAGGTACTCGCGGAACCCGGGGTGGTTCAGACAACAGATCGGGAGGGTGTCCCCGGAGGCGCTGACTTGGCACAACTCCCGGCGCTTCATGACGAGCGCGGAGTAGGTCTCGCCGCCGAACGCCTGCCCCACCCCCCAGGGGTCGAGCCAGGCCTCCAGCCCGAGCGCGCGGGTCTCGCGCACGATCTCGCCGACCGCCTTGGCATAAAACTCGTGGTCTTCCTCGCTGAAGGTGTGGACGACGAAGGTGCAGTGGTTGTCGGCGATGGCCTGAAGGTCTTCCCTGGCCCGCCACGGGATCCGGCACCCGTAGTAGCTGACGCCGGTTTTCACCATGGCTACCGGTACGCCTCTCGCCGGTGGACGATGCGGTATACCACGACGCACCGGGCGCGGTCGTCAACGGTGTAGAGGACACGGTAATCGCCCTGTCGAAGCCGATGCGCCCCTGGAAACCCTTGAAGTTTGATGGCCTGGTGGGGTCTGGGATTGTGACGCAGCGCCTCGATGGCTGCGGTGATCCGCTGAATGTCGCGGGACGGGAGTGTTAGGAGTGCCTTGCGCGCCGCGTCTTTGACCAGCAGGTTATACAAGCAACCCCTTGGTTTTCAACTCGGCGACGACCTTGGCAAACGGCACGGTCTTCTCGCGGCGATGAGCCTTGATGTACTTGATGTCCTCGGCGTCCTCGACCTGCCGCAGCAATTTCCGGTATTCCCGGATGCCAAGCACGACCGCCGTCGGATGCCCGCGGGTGTCGACCATGAACTGCTCCCGAATTTGGATCATGGATTCTCCTCCAATACACCCAAGCATAGCACATCTCGTGGGAGGACGGCAACCGCGGGGCGCGAAGAATCAGCCAAAGAGGTCGAGGAATTATACTTTTACTAACGGACGCGGGCGGCGGTGGGAGACAGCGAGACGAGACGGCCTTTGAATACCTCGGGAGGATGGGTGGTCAAAAACTGCTCGACGAGACGGACTTCATCGAGACTGCGGAGATTCCCGTGGGTGAGGTAGATGATGCCGGCGGTCTTGTCCACCGGGAACCGGACGGGATTGGTGAAGTGGGCGTCACGCGTGATCAGAAGCATGGGCCCCTGTGTGACCAACTCGAAGACCGCTTCGTCGCTCATGCCGCGGGCCGGATGCTGGACGATGGCGACGACCTCGTAGCCAACGGCACGGAGCCGGTCGGCGATCCGAAGACTGACGTTCTCGTCAAGGAGAACGCGCGGCGTCACGCCACGCGTTCAGTCGCGAGGTAGGAGGCGTACTCCAAGCAGGCCCGGATATCAGCGGCGGTCAATCCGGGGAAATCACGCAGGAGATCGGCGGCGGTGTCCCCCGCCGCCAAGTGGCTGAGGACCACCCGCACGGGAATACGGGTGCCTTTGACGCACGGCTCCCCCCCGCAAACCTTGATGTCCGCCATAATCCGATCGGTCATGGGACCACTCCTCTCGTCCTGTACCAAGCATAGCACAGGACGACACACGCCGTGGGAACATTCAACCGGGGCTAGGCGGGGGGAATCGGCCTCGCGGGAACGGCCACGGGGGTGACGAGAGCCAGCCCTTCGCCGTTGGCGCCGAGGGCCGGCGCGGCGGCCGGCTCCTCCTGCTCGCTCCAATCCAACTGGCCGACCAGCCTCAGGAGCAAGCCGCCGGCCACCACGAACACGACCGCGGCGGCAACCGCCTCGCGATAGAAGCCCATGAACACCCACTGGAGGCCCATCATCGCGGCGTAGACGGTGGCGATCCCGCTCAGCCAGCAGGCGATATTCGTCCCGGTCACCCGCTGGGGCGTCAACGACGGCCAGCGCCGATGGGCCTCGACGGCGACCGGCCCCCACCAGCCGGGCGGCCGCACCCGCTTGTAGAAATTCAGCAAGACTTCGCGATCAACCGGCTTGGTCAAGAATGTGACCGCCACCCAGATCGCGGTGCAGGCGATGATCGTCAGCAGCACTTGGACCGAGTACCATTCGCCGGTCTTGATCTTCGGCACGACCATCAGGGCGTTGGAGACGATGAGGCTGGCGATCAGCGCCGAGATCTCCGACTTGGCGCTGATCCGCCACCAATACCACCGCAACAGCGGCACCAGCACGCCGCCGGCCATCATGGCCGACAGGAACAACCACGCCCGGTAGATGGAGCCCAGCCGCCAGGCGCCGTACGCGCCCAGCAAGACGACGAACACGGAGGCGACCTGCGACATCACCACGTAGTGCCGCTCCGAGCCCCGCCGGACCAGGAACCGTTTGTAGAGGTCGTTGATGAGATAGGAGGCGCCCCAGTTGATGTGGGTCGCCACCGTGGACATGAAGGCCGCCAGCATGGCGGCCACCATGAGTCCCTTGAACCCCGTCGGCAGGAACATCGCCATCATTTTGGGATAGGCCATTTCCGGGTCGGCGAGCTTCGGCAGGTAGACCAGCGAGGCCAGCCCCACGATGACCCACGGGACGGCGCGGATGGCGTAGTTCCAGATGTTGTACCACAGGAGGGCCCCGACCGCGTGCTTGCCGTTCTTGCAGGAGAAAAGCCGCTGGGCGAGGAACCCGCTGCCGTCGGCCCCGCCCCACCAGTTGACGAAGATGAACATGAAGAACGTCAGGATGGCGAGATTGGACGCCTCAAGGTTGGGGGCGAACCGCAAGAGCTGCTGGGGATCCGCCACGGCGCTCGGCAGATCGGGCGAGCCATGCAGCGTCGCGGCGGCCGCGACCGCCTTGGACGCCAGCGCCGCCGGGCCGCCGATGTGGACCAGGACGATCCACGCCAGCGCGACCACCCCGACCATAGCGACGACGAACTGCATCAGGTCGGTGTAGGCGACCCCCCACATGCCGGAGATGGTCGTGTAGAACGCCGTCAGGCCCACGAGGATCGAGATCGCCATCAGCTTCGGCCAGCCGAATATCTCGGTGCAGATCTTCTGCATGCCGAGGAACACCCACGCCAGCGTGATCGTGTTGGCGATGAGCGAGCGGAAGCAGGCGTGGAACATCCGCAGGCCTTTGGCCGTCTTACCGCCGTACCGCAGCTCGACGAGCTCGACGTCGGTCAGGATCTTGGACCGCTGCCAGAGCTGGGCGAAGAAATAGGCGGCCATCATGGTGCCCATGAGGCCGCTCCACCAATACCAGTTGCCTTGAAGCCCCTGCGTGCGGACGATCCGGGCGATGGCCAGCGGGGTGTCGGCGGCGAACGAGGTGGCGACCATCGAGGTGCCGGCCACGAACCAGGTGAGCTTGCGGCCGGCGACGAAGTACTCGCTCAGGTTGGCGCCGGCGCGCTCGGTAAAGGCCAGGCCGACCCAGAGGGAGGCGAGGGCGTAGATCGCGATCACCATCCAATCAACCCATGCGAACGCCATCGTCTCCATTAAGAGGTTTCCTATCGTAGAGGATCGTTAACGGCGATGCAATGACAAAATCGGCGCTCTAACCCACGGTCGAGCCGGAGGTGAGGCCGGCGATGATGTAGCGCTGGAAGCAGAGGAACAGGATGATCACGGGGATCGCGGTGATCGAGGAGCCGGCCATCAGGTGGACCCAGTCCACGCCTTGCAGCGACTTGTAGAGGGCCAACCCGACGGGCAGCGTCCGCATCTCCGCCGTCTTCGTCAGCAGGAACGGGTACAGGAAGGTGTTCCAGGCCCCCATGAAGGTGTTGATGCCGACGACGGCCAGCGCCGGCTTGGAGAGCGGCAGGATCACCTTGAAAAAGATCTGCAGATCGGAGGCGCCATCGATGCGGGCGGCGTCCTCGATCGCCAGCGGGAGCTTGGTGATGTACTGCCGCATCATGAAGATGTTGAACGGCAGCGTCAGCGACGGGACGATCAGCGCCCAGTAGGTGTTCAGCCAGTTCAGGTGCTTCATCAGGATGAAGATCGGCACCATCATCACCTGCGGCGGGATCATGATGCTGCCCAAGATCAGCAGGAACATCGTCCGCTTGCCCGGGAATTCCCGGCGGGCGAACGCGTACCCCACCATCGAGCTCAGCAGGAGGTTCGCGCCGGTGATCACGAGCGCGATGACCAGGGAGTTGAAGAAGTAGCGGCCGAACGGACCGCTGACCATCACGTCGTAATAGTTGCTCAGCGTCCACTGCCGGAAGATCAACCGCACGTCGTCGAGGTAGACCGTCCCCGCCCCGCCGTCGAAGCTGAAGGCCAGGTCCTCGGCGGTCCGCTCGGTCCGGCCCGGCGTCAGCAGCGCCAGGCTGAAATGCTCCATCGGGATCCGCACGCGCATCCAGGTTGGGCGGACGCCGCCGCGCAGGTATTGCTGGATCGGGAGGCTCGTTCGGCGCCCACGGGGATCCACCAAATCCACCGTGAACGACTCGCCGCCCACCTCGCCGCGCACCAGGAACTCGAGCGCCTCGAACTTGCGCGCGTCCTGGGCCAGGCGGGTCCACCATCGGGCCTCCCCATCCTCCCGCGCGTAGGTGAGGGCGAGCACCCGGTTGCGGCGCGGCTCGGGCTGCGGCGGCACGAACACCTTCGTGACGGTGGACGCCCCGGTCGCTTGGACCCCCATCGGCCCGCCAATCGCATTGAGCTCCCCCAGCTCGAAGTCGGCGATCACCACCTGGGACACCTGCTTCGTGAGCGTCCCGGCCGGTTTGAGCGACGTGTACAACATCAAACCCAGCGGCAGCAGCGTGAGCCCCAGCATCACCGTCAGGACGATGATGGCCGCCCCGGTCAGCAAGCGCTCGCGCATCACTCCCCCGCCTCGTCGCCCATCCGGAAGCATCGCATCTGGATGAGCGAGAATCCCATGATGATGAGGAACAGGATGTACCCCACCGCCGACGCCCTCCCCATGTCAAAGCGGTGGAACCCGGTTTCATAGAGGTACCAGACCACCGTGGTCGTCGCCCCCAGCGGCCCCCCCTGGGTCATCGCGAAAATCTCGGGGAACACCTGGAACGTGTGGATGGTGTTGATGACGACGGCCAGCAGCACGATCGGCTTGAGCTGCGGCAGCGTGACATTCCAGAACTGCTGCCATTCGTTCGCCCCGTCAATCGCCGCCGCCTCGTAGAGCGCATCGGGGATCGTCTGCAGGCCGGCCAGGAACAGCACCATGTAGTAGCCGAAGCTGGCCCACACGTTCATGAACATGATCGCCGGCAGCGCCCACCGGGTGTTCAGCAGCCAGCTCGGCGACGGCGCGGCCCAGCCGAGTTTCGCCAGCACGGCGTTGACGAGCCCGTCGGTCGAATACAGATACGTGAAGATCGTGGCGATCACGATCACCGACGTGGCCACCGGGAGGAACAACCCCGCCTGGTACAGGCTCTTGAACGGGATCTTCCGGTTGATCAGCACCGCGGCGAACAGCGCCAAGCTCATCGTGAACGGGATCGTCCCGACGGCGAACGCGATCGTATGCCACAGCGCGCGCAGGAAGTCCGGCTCCCGGAGGACCTCCCAATAGTTGCGCAGCGCGACGAACGACATCTGCGAGCTGAGCAGGTTGTAGCGGGAGAAGCTGATGACGATCGAGTGGAGGAGCGGGAACAGGCCGAACACCAGAAACACGACCAGCCACGGGGCCACGAAGAAGTACGACGTCGCCAGCTCGGCGAGCCCCTGCCGGCGGCGGTGCGCCAGGAACCGCCGGCGGGTCCAGACCAGGCCGGCCACCGCCAGGACGAGGCCGGCCAGGCCGAACCCGACCATGACGGCCGTGTCGCTGATCCGGCCGTGGGTCTCGGGCTCGGCGACGATGGCCTCGATCCGCGCCTTGGCGGCCCCGAGGGCGTCCCGCGACGGCCGCTGGTTCAGGAGGACTTCCTCGACCGCGCGCGTCAAATGCTCCTGCATCTCGACCCATTTCGGATGGCTCGGCGGCGCGACCGCATAGGCCACCTGCTCGAAAAACAGCTTCTGCTCCGGGTGGGAGGCGTAGTAGGGGTTCTCGATCGAGGACTTCGCGGTCGGGACCACGTTGCGCTGGGCCTTGGCAATGTCCATCGCCTGCTCCTCGGCGATGAGGAATTTCACCAGCTCGACGGCTTCCCGTGGGTGGCGGCTGGCGGTGAATACCACGAGGTCCTGGCCGCCGGCAAACGACGCGGGGGCGCCGCGGTCGGCCGACGGCCGCGGCAGCAGCCCGACGCCGAAATTCAGCGTCGGGTTCATCTGCGGGATCAAGGCGAAATTCCAGGCGCCGGAGATCTGGAGGCCGACCTTGCCGTTGGCGAACAGCTGGTTGACCTCCGGCTGGCGATCAACGATCGCGTAGGGGATCAGGCTGCGGTAATAGTCCATCGCCTCGATCATCGCGGGGCTGTCGAGGGTGCAGTGCGTCAGATCGCGGCTCAGCACGTCGGCGCCGTGGCCCCAGGCAAACGGCATGAACAACTGCCACGGGGCGTACGGCTCGCCCACGAACAGGCCGAACCCGTAGATACCGGGCCCCAGCCCCTGGATGCGCCGGGCCGCCTCCCGCAGCTCATCCCAGGTCCTCGGCGGCCGGTCGGGGTCCAGCCCCGCCTTCGCGAACAACTCACGGTTGTAGAACAAAATCCGCGTGCCGGCCAACCAGGGGGCCCCGTAGAGGCGCCCCTGGTACGTCACCGGCTCCCACAGCAGGTGCTGGTCCTTGAGCGGGGCGAGATCGTCCGTCAGGTCGCGCAGGACGCCCGTGGAGGAGAATTTCGGGAGCCAATCGGTGCCGAGGTCGCAGACATCCGGCGGGTTGCCGGCCGCCACGGCTGTGATGATCTTATCGAGGCCGTAATCCCACGAGAGCTGCTGCAGGCGGACGCGGATGCCGGGGTGCTGGCTCTCAAATTTATCCAGCAATGTCCGCATCACGTCTTCGCTGGCGGACAGCTCCCAAAATTCCAGCGTGACCTCTTCGGCCGGCGCGGGGGCAGCCACGGCGAGGGCCGAGCAGCACACCGAGGAGATCAACGCGAGGTGGGCCAGGCGGCGCTTCATGGACGGCCCAGTGTACACCGAAAGCGCCACCGTTGACAAGACCTTACCCCATACCAGATAATGGGACATTGCCAATGCTTTCAACAACGCTCTGCCGCCTCGGCGGTCGGGGAGCTGTCTGTGCCGTGCTGCTGGGAATGGTGGGGCTCCCCTGGGCTTATGCGGCCCGCCAGCACATCTATCTCACCGGGACGGTCCAATCAGCCGGGACCTATGCCTTCAGCCCCAGCCTCACCTTCAACATCCAAGAACCGGGCCTTCAAGAACTGGGGATCATCACGGTCGAAGGCCTGTATAACGGTGAATATCCTTGGATGTTGAGAGTCTACACGGAGAACAGCCGGTACACCGGCGTGGCCGGCGCATTGCGGCGCGCCAACCAAGCCGGCCTCGTCTCCACAGACGGCCAGTATGTCATCCCCATTGAGCTTCATTCCCCGCCGCTCGGCGCCAATGTCTGGCAGCGGGTGCCGGACCTGCTCGAGTCACCGTATGTCCCGTACCGGCCATCGGACAACCCCGACGGTAAAGAAGCGTACACCGATTGCCTGATCATGGGGATTGACCCCCGGCACGCCCCGTGGGTGGCCGGTCCCGACCACAAGCTGTTCACGCTGGATGACAATGCGCTCGGGGACATGACGTGGCCGACGCCGTTCGCGATCACCGTGCGGGCGCAGGTGGACGCGTCCGCCGTGCGAGGGCACTACGAGGCGCTCCTCTATGTTGAGCTGGTCCCGGCTCCCTGAAGGGGCGAGTAAGGTTGACGGGGCCAGGCCCCCCTGGCACCAGTGGTGCCAGGGGGGCCTGGCCCCGTTGGGTCTTGCCGTGACGCTGGCCGTGTGTCACATCCCCGAGGCGCGGGCCGTGGACGTAGACCCGCTGCGCCTCGAGCTGACCGGGGCGCCGGGCGAGGTCGTGACCGGCGCGCTCACCGTGACGAACCACCGCGCGGAACCGGTCCGCGTGGCCGCGCGCCCGGGGCCGTACCGGTACGCGTTCACGACTCACACGGTCCTGCCAAAAAATCCGCAGGCCCAACGCCTGCCGTCGTGCGAGCCGTGGCTGACGATCGTGGCGCCGGAGGCCCCCATCGCCGAGCACGCCGCCGCCACGATCCAGTACACCGTCACGATCCCCGCCGCCGCCGGGCAGCAGCCAGCCGGCGAGTATGTGGCCGCCGTCCTGGTGGACGAGCTTCCCCCTCACCCCACCCCTCTCCCCCCTGGGGAGAGGGCGCAGGGTGAGGGCACCATCACCATCCTGCCGCGCGTGGCGATCCCGGTCTACGTACTGATCGCCGGGCGCACGGGGCCGAGCGGCCGCATCGCCGCGCTGGTGGCCGAGGCCACGCAGCCGGGGACGACCCGGCTCCTGCTGACGCTCGCCAATGACGGGGCGACCCATCTCCGGCCCAGTGGGACGGTGATCGTCAGCAACAACCGCGGCGAGGTGGTCTCCCGCCTGCCGCTGGGCCGAACAATCCCGATCTTCCCGGGATTTCAAGAAGGCATCCCGTTCCTCATCCCGCTGGCGCCGGGCCGCTACACGGCCGTCGTCACAGTGCAGTTCGGCGCGCCGGAGCTGCATCAGCAGACGCTCGCATTCAAGGTGACGGCCGATGGCCGCGTGCAGACGGTTCGCTAAGGGCACAACTGACGGGGTCAGACCCCCCTGGCACCAGCGGTGCCAGGGGGGTCTGACCCCATTGGCTCTTGCCCTGCTGGCCTCCCTGGTCGTCTCCACCCCCGGCTGGGCGTTGACCCTCCGGATCCTCGACGCCGCCTACGACCAGCACGTGGCGGATGGCGAGCTGTGGACCGTCAGGGTGCGGGTGCAAAACCTCGAGCCGAACGCGCAGGCGATGGAGCTGGTCGTCATTCTCACCAACCAGGTCACCGGCGAGGAGACCACCCCGATCGACGCGGGCGGGCCGTCCATCGTCTCCGGCGGCATCCACACGTTCGTGCAGACGGCCTCGGTCAGCGCCGGGCGCTACACGGTGACGTTCCGCATCCTGGATGGGAACGCCGCCCGCTCCGACCAGATCACCGGCAAATACCCGCTCCATGTCGGCACGAACACCGAGCTGTTGCACGTCTTCCCCGACGCCCTCCACCTGGGGACCATCCCGCCGGGGCGGTTCATGCAGCCGGTCCCCCTCGAGATCCGCTGGGACTTCTACCGGTTCAACCGGCTGGGCGCCGACCAGCCGTTCACCATCCGCGTGTACAGCGATAACAGCTCACGCTATCGCGGGATCCCGGGGGCGTTGCTCGACGGGTCGCCGGCCGGGCTCGTGTCTGAGGACGGCCGCTTCACGATCCCGATGAAAATCTGGACCGTCAACTTCGGCCCCGATTTCGACGAGACCGGATGGAAGGCCGACACGATGGGCCCGCCGCCGGTGGACGACGACACCTACTGGAAAGGCCCGCTGCTGACCAGCGGCGGGCGGGAGGTCGGATCCGTCGCGTGGCTGCGGATCCCCGACTATAGCGAGATGTCGTCGGATCCGACCACCTGGCGCCGGCTGATCGGGCAGGAGCCGGACAATCAACGGTTCGTCACCGACACGAACGTGACGGGCGACTACACGCTGACCAGTCCGCTCACGGTTTATCTGGCGACGGAGGCGTGGGCGGCGGCGGTCCAGGGGCGCTATGCCGCCACGCTGGTGGTGGAGCTGTGGAGCCCATGAACGCTCGCGGTGGGTGGGTGTTGGTCGCGTCGTTGGTCCTCGGTCACGCCGCACCGGCCGCAGCGGCCGAACCGCTGTCCCCGCAGGAGCTGCTGGCGCTGGGCCGCGCCGATCTCTTCGCCCAGCAAGGCCGCTGGGAGGCGGCCGCCGTCGAGCTCGGACGCCTGCCGCGCGACAGCCAGCAGAACCCGGCGGTCCGGCAGTACGTCGCCCGGACGTTCAGCCGGCTGTATGGCCCAGAGGGCGCGGAGGGGCCGCCCCTAGCCGATCGGCTAGGGG
>JACQRF010000178.1 GCA_016206635.1 Candidatus Omnitrophota bacterium | reverse complement strand
GTGGGGGACACACCACCGATCGGTGGTGTGTCCCCCACTGGAGCGTCCCCACGACCATCATGATACCGCAGGATGTGGTGAGAACGCTCCTGCGGACGGAGAAAGGGACGCTGCAGCAGCCGCAGCGGAAATACCTGTTCGACGTGCACCCGTCGGCCAATAAGGTGCAGATCCGGCAGGCGGTGGAAACCCTCTATGCGGTGAAAGTGGCCAAGGTGAATACGAGTATCGTCCACGGCAAGCTCCGCCGGCTGCGCGCGCAGCTGGGCCGGCGGGCGGACTGGAAAAAGGCCATCGTGACGTTGCGCGACGGCCACACGATCGAGGTCGGCAACTAATGCCCAAGAGCTACACGCCCTACACGCCGTCCCGGCGGCACATGACGACCGCGACCTTCGATGACATCACGAAGACGACGCCGGAGAAATCGCTGCTGCAGCCGTTGCGCAAGACCGGTGGCCGCAACCACCACGGCCGCATCACGACGCGGCACCGCGGCGGCGGCCACCGGCGCGCCTACCGGATCGTGGATTTCAAGCGCGATCGGCGCGGCGTCGCGGCGGCGGTCCTGGCGATCGAGTACGACCCGAACCGCTCGGCGCGGCTGGCCCTCCTGCAGTATCCGGACGGCGAGAAGCGGTACATCCTCGCGCCGATCGGCGTGACCGCGGGCAGCCAGCTCGCGGCCGGGCCGGAGGCCGCGGTGGCGCCGGGCAACGCGCTGCCGTTGTCGGCGATCCCGCTGGGGACGATGGTGCACAACATCGAGCTGAGTGAAGGCCATGGCGGCCAGATGGTCCGGTCGGCCGGTGGCGCCGCCCAGGTGATGGCCAAGGAAGGGAACTTCGCGCACGTGAAGCTGCCGTCGGGGGAAGTCCGGATGGTCCGGCTGGCTTGCTACGCGACGGTCGGCCAGATCGGGAACGTGGAGCACGACGTCCTGACGCTCGGCAAGGCCGGCCGGTCCCGGTGGCTCGGCCGGCGGCCGATCGTCCGCGGGCTGGCGATGAACCCGGTGGATCACCCGCACGGCGGCGGCGAAGGCAAGTCCGGCCAGGGGAACCCGCACCCGGTGTCCCCGTGGGGCCAGCCGGCCAAAGGATTCAAGACGCGCGCCCGGTCGAACCCGAGCAACCGCTACATCCTGAAACGGCGGGGGCGTTGATGGGACGTTCCAGCCGGAAGGGGCCGTTCGTCGACGATCCGCTCCTGCGCAAGATCCAGGCGGCGGCCAAGAGCGGGGATCGCAAACCGATCAAAACCTGGTCGCGCCGCTCGACCGTCACCCCGGATTTCGTCGGCCTCACGTTCCTCGTGCACAATGGGAACAAGTTTCTGCCGGTGTTTATCACCGAGAACATGGTCGGGCACCGGCTCGGCGAATTCGCCCCCACCCGGACGTTCAAGAAGCACGGCGTCAAAGGGGTGGAGAAGCCGCCGAGCCCGACATAACCAGGTGAGCATGGTCGGATACGCTGTGGGACGGTTTCTCCGGGTGTCGCCGCGGAAGGTCCGCCAGGTCCTGCGCCTGATCCAAGGGTTGGAGGTCCCGCGGGCGCAGGCGGTGCTGGCGCAGACCAATCGCGGGACCACCCGACACATCAGCCGGGTGCTGAAGACCGCGGTGGCCAGCGCGGCGCAGCGCGCCCAGGTCGGCCCCGAGACGCTGCGGGTGACCCGGGCGACGGCCGACGAGGGACCGATCGGCAAGCGGTTCCGGGCCGGGACGCAGGGCCGGGCGATGAGTATTCGCAAGCGGACGTGTCATCTTCGGATCGAACTGGATGCCGTGAGGTCGTAATGGGACAAAAGGTTCATCCCTACGGGTTTCGCGTCGGGTACAGCAAGCCGTGGCTGTCGCGCTGGTTCGCGCGGCATGAGACGTTTGCCGACTATCTCTACGAGGATGCCCAGATCCGCCGCTATTTGAAAAAGGCGCTCAAGACGGCGGCCGTGGCCCGCATCGAGATCGAGCGGGCGACCACGCGGGTTCGGGTCGGCATCCACACGGCCAAGCCGGGGATTATCATTGGCCGCCGCGGCGCGGACATCGATCGGTTGCGGGACGAGCTGCACGAGCTGACCAAGCGCGACGTCCACGTGGACATTAAGGAAGTCAAGAATCCCGCCATCGAGGCGCAGTTGGTCGCCGAGAATATCGCGTTCCAGCTCGAGAAGCAGATCGCGTTCCGGCGGGCCATGAAGCGGGCGCTGCAGATGGCGATGGCCGCCGGCGCCAAAGGGGTGCGGGTCAAATGCGCCGGGCGGTTGGGCGGGGCCGAGATCTCGCGCCGGGAAGGCTACCGGGAGGGGTCGATCCCCTTGCAGACGCTGCGCGCGGATGTTGACTATGGTTTTGCCGAGGCGCACACGACATACGGGGTCATCGGGGTGAAGTGCTGGGTCTATAAAGGGGACGTGTTGTTTCCCAAGACGGCGCGCGAGCTGGAGCGGGCCGCCGCCCCCTCCGGCCCCGACGACCATCCCGGCCTCGGAGGCCTGACCTATGCCGGCCCTCGTCCCCAAACGGGTCAAATATCGCAAGGCGCAGCGTGGTCGCCGCCGAGGGATGGCCTGGCGCGGCAGCCGGGTGGCCATGGGCGAGTTCGGGCTGCAGGCGCTGGACAACGCCTGGGTGACCAATACCCAGCTCGAGGCGGCCCGGGTGGCCCTCTCGCGGCACGTCAGGGGCGGTGGCACGATCTACCTGCGCGTCTATCCGGACAAACCGGTGACGAAGAAGCCGGCGGAGACCCGCATGGGCAAAGGCAAGGGCATGCCGGAGCAGTGGGTCGCGGTCGTCAAGCGGGGCCGGATCCTGTTTGAGATGGAAGGGATTCCCGAGGCCATTGCGAAGGAGGCGATGCGGGTGGCGGCCAGCAAGTTGCCGATCAGGATGCGGTGTATCAGTCGGGGGCACGCGGAGGCGGCGTCATGACCACGACCCTGGATGAGCTTCGCGGGATGACCGCGGTGGAGTTGGCGCGCAAGGCCGAGGCGCTCAAACAACAATTGTTCCAATTGCGCGTGCAGGCGAAGCTCGGCCGATTGGAGAAGGGGCATGAGTTGCGCCATGTCCGGCGCGACATCGCCCGCGTGTTGACGGTCCGGCGTGAGGCCGAGGGCGTCCCAGGGAGGGGGGTTCGATGAGCGCGCGGCATCGGCTGACCGGCACGGTCGTCTCGAACAAGATGCAGAAGACCATTGTGGTCCGCGTGGAGCGGCTGGCCCGCCACGCGCAATACGAGAAGGTCATCCGCCTGGCCAAGAAATTCAAGGCGCACGATGAAACCCAGACCGCCCGCATGGGCGATCTGGTCGCCATCGAGGAGACGAAGCCGTTGTCCAAGGAAAAGCGGTGGCGGTTGGTGGATGTGCTGCGGCGCGCCCCCGAGGCGATCGCCGGAGACGTTACGGAGGCGGCCTCGTGATTCGCATGCGCACGTTGCTGGACATCGCGGACAACACCGGCGCCAAGCGGGCGTCCATGATCGGCGTCATCGGCCGCCGCGGCAAGCTCGTGGCGGCCGTCGGCGACGTCATCACCGTCAACGTCAAGGAGTCCACGCCCGAGGCGGCCGTCAAGAAAGGGGAGGTGGTCCGGGCGGTCGTGGTCCGCACCCGCGCCCCGATCCGCCGGTCGGACGGCTCGTGCCTGCGGTTCGACTCCAACGCGGTCGTCATCATTGATGCCCAGAAGAATCCGCGCGGCACCCGGATCTTCGGCCCGGTGGCCCGGGAGCTGCGCGATCATGAATTCACGAAGATCATCTCGTTGGCCCCAGAGGCGATGTAACCCATCACCATGCAAAAACTGCGGCGGGACGATCAGGTGGCGGTCATGGCCGGTAAGGACCGCGGCAAGGCCGGCAAGATCTTGCGGGTCTTCCCGGCGCAGGGCCGTGCCCTCGTGGAAGGCGTCAACCTGGTGAAGAAGCACGTGCGCCCGACCCAAGACAACCCCAAGGGGGGGTTCGCGTCTTGCGAACGGCCGGTCGCGCTGGCCACCCTGCAGCGCGTCTGCCCCCGGTGTCGCCGCGGGGTGCGCGTCGGCTTCACTCGGGCGGCCGATGGGACCGTGTCGCGCGTCTGCAAGCGGTGCGGGGAGGCGCTATGAGCGCGACGAGGCAGCCGAAGGCCGAGGGGGTCCCCCTGGCCGATCGGCCAGGGGGACCCCCTCGGCCTTCGGCTGCCTCGTCG
>JACQRF010000170.1 GCA_016206635.1 Candidatus Omnitrophota bacterium | reverse complement strand
GCCGGCCCGGTCCGCGGACCCGACCGCCGAGGCGGCGGCGGGACCGCGTGGGCCGGGGGCCGAGGAGTCCCCCTCGGCCAATGGGCCGCGGGAGACTCCTCGGCCCCCTGCCGGGGTATCCGCCGACGCGGTGACGGCGCTGCCGTCGGACGGCCCGACCCGGGTGAAGACGATTCAGCAGGCGTTGCAGGCCGCCGGCTATTCGCCCGGCGCGGTGGACGGCCGGATGGGCCGCCAAACGCAGAAGGCCATTCGGGAATTCCAGGAGGCGCACGGGTTGGGCGTGGACGGAAAGGTGGGGCCCAGGACGTGGGCCAAACTCGGCGCCTATCTGCAAAACCCCGAGACTTCGGCCGCGCCATCGAGCACTGAGTAATCAGCGATGAGTCATCCAACGAGGAGTATTCCATGACACGGTTCCTGGTTGCACGCGCGTGGTCCCGAGGAGTGTTGGTCGCAACCGTCGTGGCCGCCCTGAGCGGTTGCGGCATCAACTTCTACGCCGGCCGCCCGACGGACGTCCGGCGCATCCAGGAGCTGAGCACGGAGCTGGATCGCCTCCGCCAGCAGAAGGAGCGGGAGTCGCAGCAGCTCCGGGAGGCGAAGGCGCTCCTCGAGCAGCGGCTGCAGCAGGAGATTGCCGACCAGCAGGTCAAGCTGGAGATGGCCGAGCGCGGGCTGGTCATCACGTTTGTGGCGGAGGTGCTGTTCGACTCGGGCAAGGCGGCGCTGCGGTCCGAGGCGCACCAGGCGCTGGACACGGTCGCGCAGGTCATTCAGCAAAAGGTGTCGGACCGAGACATCGGGGTGGAGGGCCATACCGACAATGAGCCGATCAAGCACTCCGGCTGGAAATCCAATTGGGAGCTGTCCACGGCCCGCGCGACCAGCGTCATCCATTTTTTTGAATCGCAAGGGTTGAACCCCCGCCAGTTGTCCGCCATCGGGTATGGGGAGTATCGGCCGGTGGCCTCCAACGATGCCATGGAAGGCCGGCAGAAAAATCGTCGCGTCGAAATCGTCATCCTGCCGAAGAAGCTGACCAAGCGCGAAGCGGATTTGCTGCGCCGCGCCCCGGAAATCGACGCGTCCCGCGCCGAGGCGTCCCAGTACAAGTAAGCGCCCAGCCGCCCGGCCGCTGCCCGGTGGCTGCGCCAGATGGGAGGTCGTCACCGGTGCCACGTGCAGGTCGTCGCGCATCCCGCACTCCGAAGTCCCGCGCCCCCCAACGCCGTGCTCGACGAGCGACTCGCCGAGCGCCGGGCCGGCAGCAGAGAGGGCCGACGGGTGCCGCGAGCCTCCCCGCCGTCCTCGCGGGGGTCGGGACGGCCCCCCATCCCCCGCTGCGGGCGGCGGGGGCCCCGGCTCGCGGCAGGACCCGTCGGCCATCGTCCCTTCCTGATGCCTACGGCGACACCCGGCTGGTCGCGATGGCGCGGGATCCGTATTGGCTACACGCCTATTGGGAGGTCGCCGAGGCCAAGGCGCGCCGCGCGCCCGGCGGCCGATGGGTCCTCCGCGTCTATGAGCTGGCCGTCGCGCAGTTCGCGCCGGACACGATCCGGCGGTGGTTCGATGTCGAGCTGGCCCCCGGCGCCCGTGATTGGTTCCTCGAGGTCGGCCACCCCGCCTCGTGGTGGTGCCTGGAACTGGGCGTGATCGGGGGCGAGCGGTTCACGCCGCTGGCGCGCTCCAATCTCGTTGAGACACCGGCCGACCGGCCGTCCGATGAGATTGATGCGGCATGGCCGCCGTCACATCCCTCGCTATTTGCCCACCCGGTTGACCACCTCAGCTCCTTGCGCCCGCCGCGCCGGGCCGACTAGATAGGCCCCACGGCGCCATGCCCGGGAGCGCACGGCTCGGCGAACTGTGCATCGTGCTGCACGGGCACCTCCCGTACGTGCGTCACCCCGACTACCCCGATTTCCTGGAAGAGCGCTGGCTGTTCGAGGCGGTCACGGAAACCTACCTGCCGTTGCTGGACCGGCTCACCAACTTGCTGGAGGAACGCGTCCCGTTCCGGCTGACCCTCAGCGTGTCCCCGACCTTGGCCGGGATGCTGGCGGACCCGCTGCTCCAGCAACGGTATCTCGCGCACCTCGATCACCTGCAGGCGCTGGCGGCCCGGGAATGCCATCGGACGGCCGGGGATGCCCGGTTCCATGCCTTGGCGGTGTGGTACCAAGAGCAGTTCGCCCGCTGCCGCTGGCTGTTCGTGGAGCGGTTCCGGGGCGACCTGCTCGGCGCGATCCGCCGGCTGGCGGCGAGCGGGTGCGTCGAATTGATGACGTGCGCCGCGACGCACGGGTTCTTGCCGTTGATGGCGGTGGCGCCGGAGTCGGTGGCCGCCCAGGTGGAGGTCGGCTGCCAGGCGTTTGAGCAGGCCTTCGGCCATCGGCCGGCCGGGTTCTGGCTGCCGGAGTGCGGCTATCACCCGGTGGTGGAGCCGGCGCTCAGCGCCTCAGGCATCCGCTACACGTTCGTGGAGACGCACGGCCTGCTGTACGGCCGGCCGCGCCCGGCGTCCGGCGTCTACGCCCCGGTCCGGAATCAGGCCGGCGCCGCGATCTTCGGCCGCGATCCGGAGACGACCCGCCAGGTCTGGTCAGCCGCCTCCGGCTATCCCGGCGACCCGTGGTACCGGGAATTCCACCGGGATGTGGGGTTTGATCTGCCGTTGGACCAATTGGCCCCGGCCGCCCATCGCGATGGGATTCGGACCGCCACCGGCATCAAATATTATCGGGTCACCGGCGCCGAGGCCAAGGCGCCGTACGAGCCGGCCCGCGCCGCCG
>JACQRF010000162.1 GCA_016206635.1 Candidatus Omnitrophota bacterium | reverse complement strand
CGGACGCAGGGGATCGTATGGCTTTCGCCGATCTTTCAATGGTTTGGCCGGGATTTCCTGGATGCCGCCGGCGACCCGTCGGAAGGATTCTCCGGGCATCCCAAGACTGAGCGGGCCGTGCTCGCCTTCATTGCCCAGCGCCTCCCGCGGGAAGACCAAGCGTTCCTGCAGGGAGGGGAGTACCGTCTCGCCTATCTCCCCTATGATTGGACCCTCAACGAGTGAGGAGCCCTCTCCTGGTCGGTGGGATCCTCGTCGTGGTCATGGCGTGGCAGATGCGCGCCCTCAGCGCCGCGTTCGTGTTTGGGATCGGGCAGGTCCAGCGGCCGATTCCCTTGGTCCTGCTGTGGTACGGCATCGGGTGCGCGGCCGCGTGGTGGGCGTTCTGGGCGGTAACGCGCCGCCGTTTGCCCGCAACGGGGTCGGGCGCGGGGCTAGCATGGATCGTGGCCGTGGCCCTGGTGGCGCGGTTCTTCCTGTGGGGCTCCCACCCGATTCAGGAGACGGATCCCTATCGCTACTTGTGGGACGGCCACGCCGTGCTCCAGGGGGTCAACCCGTACCTCGCGCCGCCGGCTGAGGTCGCTCCCGCGCAGGCCTCGCTCCGAACCGACGCGGCCCGTGAGATCCATCGGCAGATCAACCATCCGGGCATCCGCACAGTCTATCCGCCGGCCGCCCAGGGACTCTTTGCCGCGGCGCAATGGTTGACCCCCTGGTCGCTGGGAGGATGGCGGGTACTCGTCCTCGCGGCGGACCTGGCCAATCTGGCGCTCCTCCTCACCCTCTTGGCCGGGGCGCGCCTGCCGCTGGAGTGGGCCCTCCTGTATGGATGGTCGCCGCTCATCCTGAAAGAGTTCGGCAACTCGCTCCATCTGGATGTGTTCGTGGTGTTGGGACTCCTGCTCATGATGATCGCGTTGCAGCGCGGTCGGGTCCGAATGGCGTGTGTGGCCCTCGCGCTGGCGGGGCTCGTCAAGCTGGCCCCGTTGATCCTCCTCCCGCCAGTGGTCGGCTGGGCCTGGCGGCGGGCCCCGCGCCAAGCCGTCGTCGGCATGGGGCTGGCGCTGGCGACGCTGATCGTGGGCTATCTGCCGTTTCTGTCCGCCGGCTGGCGGCTCTTCGATGGGCTGGGGCACTTCGCGAGCCGCTGGCGGGTCAACGACAGTCTGTTTTCCCTGCTGGCGGCCGTGGTGTCCGATGGGACGGCGCGCGTGGCGGTGGGAGCGCTGCTCACCGCGGGGGCTGGGATGACGGTCCTCTGGGTGATGCGCGGGGTCCCCGGCGATCCGCGGCGCCTCTGGGCCGGCCTGCTCGGCCTGCTGACGGCCGCCTTCCTGCTGTTGCCGACCGGGAACCCGTGGTATTTCAGTTGGGTGCTGCCGTTCCTGACCGTCGTGCCGGTCCGGACGCTCGTCTGGTTGTCGGGCGCGTTGGGGCTTTATTATCTCGACTTCTGGTACGCGTACCACGGGGCGCCGCAGGCGTTCCGTTGGGTGCGGGTCGTGGAATACGGCAGTACGGCGATGGTCGGGGGTTGGGAGTGGTGGCGATGGCGGCAACGATCTCTCTCGTGATGCCGGTCCTGAACGAGCGGGCCTTGATCGCCGAGACCCTCGCGCATGTCGCCGGTCTCGGAGCGGATGAGCTCATCGTGGTGGACGGCGGGTCGGAGGATGGGACCGACCGCGCGGTCCAGCGGTATCCCGGCATCCGGCTGTTGCGGACCGCCCCCGGCCGGGCCTGGCAGATGAATGCCGGGGCCAGGGCGGCCACCGGGCGCATCCTGCTCTTTGCCCACGCGGACATGCGATTCCCGGCCGATGCAATGGGGAGGATCCGGGCCGCGATGGCTCGAGGCGTGACCGCCGGCGGCTTCTTCAAACGGTATGCGCCGTCCGGTCCTCTCTTGGGCGTCTACGAGTGGATCTTGAATTACGGCCTGCTGTGGGGTCTGCGGCGGCTCGTCGGGACGAACGGCCTCTTCGTCGGCCGAGACCATTTTCTCGCCCTCGGGGGATTCCCCGAGATGCCGTTCCTGGAGGATTGGGCGTTCGGCGGCGTCCTGCGGCGCGGCGGGCGCCTCGGCGTGATCCGGACGCCGGTGACGGTGTCGGCGCGCCGCTATCGCGCGGCCGGGACGCTGCGGCAGATCATGGTCAACGCCCGAGTCCTGTGCGAGTATGAGCGGCGGCAGGGCCGGATGCCGGCCCAGTTACGTGCGGTCTACGATGCGGCGCGCGGCGAATCCTGCGTCGGACCGCCGGCATCATAACGAACATGGAGCGCACCGCCGTGCAGAACGCGACGCCCGTCACGATTCCTCCGATGGACGAGTCCAACCGGACGCTCGTCGCCAATGTCCATCCGTCTGATTGGGTCAACCCCACGCCGAGCGGCCGCTACCACCTCGTGGTGGTCGGGGCCGGGACCGGAGGGATCGTCACCGCCGCCGGCGCGGCGGGGTTGGGGGCGAAGGTGGCGCTCATCGAGCGGCACCTGCTGGGCGGTGACTGCCTCAACGTCGGCTGCGTGCCCTCCAAGACGATGATCCGCGCGGCCCGCGCGGCGGCCGATGTCCGGGACGCAAGGCGGTTTGGCATTCGGGTGCCGCCGGGGGTCACGGTGGATTTCCCAGCGGCGATGGCGCGGATGCGAGCCATCCGAGCCCGGATCAGCCGGCACGATGCCGCGGCGCATCTGAAAGAGCAGGGGATTGACGTCTACCTCGGCGAGGCCCGGTTTTCTGGGCCCGACACCGTGGAGGTGGCCGGGCACACCCTGCGGTTCAACAAGGCGGTCATCGCCACCGGGGCCCGAGCGGCCGAGGTGCCCATTCCGGGGCTCAAGGAGGCCGGCTCTCTGACCAACGAGACGGTCTTCTCGCTGACGACCCGGCCCGGGCGACTGGCCGTCATCGGTGGGGGACCGATCGGCTGCGAGCTGTCCCAGGCGTTCCGTCGGCTGGGCAGCGAGGTCTACCTCTTTGACGCGGCGTCCCACGTGCTCATCCGGGAGGACGCCGACGCCGCGGAGATCCTCCAGCGTGCCTTCATCCGGGAAGGCATCCACCTGGTCCTCACCAGCAAGGTCTTGCGGGTCGAGCGGCGGGGGGCGGAGAAGGTCATCCACTACGAGGCCGGTGGGACCACGGCCTCCGCCGCCGTGGACGAGAT
>JACQRF010000167.1 GCA_016206635.1 Candidatus Omnitrophota bacterium | reverse complement strand
TGCCGCGCCTTATCAATGATTTTGTCATCAACATCGGTGACATTGCGTACATAGGTCACGGCACGATCGGTTTGTTGAGGCAAGCGATATTCATGCTCAAGGACCCGCCGGAGCGTTTCAAAAATATAGGCGGCGCGCAAATGGCCCAGGTGGGCATTGTCGTAGACGGTGACGCCGCAGGCGTACAACCGGACCTTGCCGGCCTCCAGCGGGACGAGCGGTTCAACGGTTTGGGTGAGCGAATTGTACAGCCGGACCGGCATCTGTCAGGTCCTACGTTTGGCGGGGGTCGTCGCGGTGCCGTTTGAGCTGGTCTTCGATGAGGTCAATCTCATGCTGCAGCTTTTCGAGGGCCTGCGTCAACGGGTCCGGCAACGTCGTGTGGTCGAGGTTGATGCCGGGGAAGACGCGGCCCTCGTGCTTGACGATGCGGCCCGGGACCCCGACGACCACCGCCCCGGCCGGCACATCGCGGATGACGACGGCATTGGCGCCGATCCGGACATCGTCACCGATGGAAAGGTTGCCCAGCACCTTCGCGCCGGCGCCGACGACGACGTTGCGGCCCAGGGTCGGGTGGCGCTTGCCTTTCTCCTTGCCGGTGCCGCCCAGCGTGACCCCCTGGAACAACGTCACGTCGTCGCCGAGCACCGCCGTCTCGCCGATGACCACCCCCATGCCATGGTCAATGAACAGGCCGCGGCCGATCGTGGCCCCCGGGTGGATCTCGACGCCGGTCACGGCGCGCGCCAGCTGGGACAGCAGCCGCGGCAGCCACGGCACCTTCCACCGCCACAACCGGTGCGCGAGCCGGTGCGCCACGACGGCATGGAAGCCCGGGTAGAGCAGCGCGATTTCCCACACGCCGCGGGCCGCCGGATCCCGGCTGAGCGCCGCCGCCAATTCCGGGCGAAACGCCCAGCGGATGCCAACGGCGGCCACCACCAATGCCACCACCCATTCGATCATGACTGTCGTCTCCGTCGGCGCGCGCCGATCGTCACCGTCGCCACGGCGTACGCCGCCAGCGCGCGGCCGTGGCCGATGGGGCCAATCCCCTCATACGTGGAGGCCTTGACGTTCACGCAGGCCGCCGGCACGCCGAGCTGCCGCGCCAGGCCGGCGCGGATCCGCGCCTTGTACGGCTCCAGGCGCGGGCGCTGGGCCAGCACCGTGACATCGGCGTTTCCGACGCGGCCGCCAGACCGCCGCACCAGCCGCACGACCTCCGCGAGCAAGCGGCGGCTGGACGCCCCCTTCCACCGAGGATCGGTGTCCGGGAAATGCGTGCCAAGGTCGCCGGCGCCGACGGCGCCCAGCAGCGCGCTGGCCACCGCGTGCAGCGCCACATCGGCATCCGAATGCCCCAGCAAGCCTTTGGCGAACGGGATCGGCACGCCGCCGATGATCAGCGGGCGGCCGGCGACCAGGCGGTGGACGTCAAAGCCGAACCCCACGCGCGTCGACACCCCTCACCCCTCCCCCCTCACCCTCGTTCCCTCTCCCCTCCGGGGAGAGGGATGGGGTGAGGAGAGCACCGCCGCCGCCATGCGCAGATCGTCCGGTGTCGTGATCTTCATGTTCCTCGCGCCCTCTTCCACGATGCGGCTGCGCACGCCGCACCGTTCCAGCAGCATCGCCTCATCCGTCGCCGCGCCCCGGGCGCGGCCGCGCACCCGCCGGTAGGCGGCGACCAGCAGCTCCCGCCGGAACGCCTGCGGGGTCTGCGCCGCCCAGAGCCGGCGGCGGTCGAGCGTCTCCACGACGCGGCCGCGGGCGTCGACGCGTTTGATCGTCGGCGCCACCGGCGCGGCGGCCAACGCCGCGCCGTCCCGCGCGGCCGCGGCCGCCACCCGCGCAATCAAGGCCGGCGTCACGAGCGGCCGGGCCGCGTCGTGGACCGCGACGATCGCCGCGGCCGGCGGGACGGCCGCCAGCCCGCGGGCCACTGACTCGGCGCGCGTGGCGCCGCCACGGACGATCGCGCGGACCTTGCGGCACCGGTACCGCCGGACGACGGCCCGGGCCCGCGGCGCATCGGCCGGATGCACGGTCACCACCACGTCGGCCACCGCCGGCGCCGCCTCGCACGCCAGCAGGCTCCACGCCACCATGGGGCGGCCGTGGAGCGGGACGAACGCCTTGTGCCGCCGGCCGCCAAACCGGGCGCCGATCCCCGCCGCCGTGATGATCACGGCGACCCGCGGGTGCGCGTTAGCGCGGCGGGCGCGGCGGGGGCGGGCGCTGCCCATTGCCTTCCAATCGGGCGAAGATCATCCGCCCGGCGGCCGTCTGCAGGACGCTGCTCACGACGACGCGGGTCGGCTGGCCGATCACGGGGCGCCCGTTCTCCTCGACGACCATGGTCCCATCGTCGAGATACGCCACGCCTTGGTTGTACTCCTTCCCCTCCTTGACGACCCGGACGTCCAGCACCTCGCCCGGCAGCACGACCGGCTTGAGGGCGTTGGCCAGCTCATTGAGATTCAGCACGCGCACGCCCTGCAGCTCCGCGACTTTGTTCAAGTTGTAATCGTTCGTGAGGATTTTCGCGCTGAGGATCTTCGCCAGCTTCACCAGCTTGGCGTCCACGTCGTGGAGCTCCGGGAAATCTTCCTCGTGGATCTTCGCCTCGACGTGCGGGGTCTTCTGCAACCGCCCGAGGACGTCCAGCCCGCGGCGCCCCCGATTGCGCTTGATCGGGTCCTGCGAGTCGGCCACCTGCTGCAGCTCTTTCAGCACGAACCGGGGGACGATGAACCGCCCTTCGATGAAGCGGGTTTGGCAGATGTCGGCGATCCGCCCGTCAATGATCACGCTCGTGTCCAGCAGCACCATGTCCTCCCGCTCGTCCTGGCGGGCCAGCTTGACGTACGGGATGATCAGGTTGAACTCGTCGCGCCCGCGCATCGCGATCACCATCCCGAGGTAACAGAACACGGCGAGGACGGCGGTCCGCACCGCCGCCAGCACCTGATCGCTGAGCGGCACGATGGACAGCGCGTTACTGATCAGATGGGCCAGGATCAGCCCGAACAGCAGCCCGAACACCGCCGCCGACAGCCCGCGGCTCGAGACATTTTTCAGGAAGAATTCCAGGCCGATCAGGAGCAGCGCCCCGCCCAGCCCGATCAGCGCGCCCCACGTCCCGGCCGCCGGGTCGTCCACGCTGAGCCCGAATTGACGGCCGATGACCATGCAGATGAGCGCGAAAAAGACACGGACGATCAGCAAATTCATCGCCGGCCTCCCGCCGCCGACGCCGGCGGCGTTTTCTCTTTGGTCCGGATGAACAGCTTCCACGGATGGGCGCGGATGTCTTTCACGGTGGCCTCGAGATCGCGGTAGATCGCGTCCTCCGTCAAGAGGCGCCCGATGGTGCCCTCCCCGCGGCTGAGCTTCTCCATGAACGTGTTGGCCGTGGCCAGCAGCGTCTTGAGCTCCCCGGTCACCTCCTGGGAATTCGTCACCGCCCCCTTCAGCGCCGCCCGGGTTTCCTCATCGCCGACGATCGCGTGGATGGCGGCGATCGTCTTGTTGAGCTGCGCCACCACCTCGTACCCCGTATTCATGAACTGCGTCATCGCGACGCTGTCCTGGCCCCGCAACGCCTCGCCGTCCTGGAGCAGCCGGGCCCCGCGGGTCCCCGGCGTCACCTCCAGGTATTTTTCCCCGATGAGGCCGGACGTGTTGATGTAGGCGACGGCGTCGTCCTCGAATTTGGCGAAATCCTTCACCCAGACGACGAGTTCCGCCTGCGTCGTCGCCTCCGAGCCGCCCGAGACGCGGACCTGCTGCACCTCGCCGACGGTGACGCCCGCCAGCCGGACCGGGGCCCCCACGTCGATCCCGCCGGCCGAGTTGAACAGCACCCGCAGGCGATAGCCGGGCGAGAAGCTGTAAAAATCACTGACGGAGAACACGATCACCGCCAGGAAAATGACGGCGAGGAAGACGAGGAGTCCGACTTTCACTTCCCGGGTCGCGAGCATGCAGCTGCCTCCTAACACTTGTTATCTTCCTGGCAATGCGTCTGTCATCTCAAGGGGAAACCCAGGGTTTCCCCTTGGGCCCCTTCCTTCAGAGGTCAACGGCTCAGCGTATCTCCTAACACCTGTTATCTTCTTACGCGAGGGCGGTGATCGGCCCTTCCGCTTCCCCATGGATGAACTGATGCACGACCGGGTGCGTCGTCTGCTGGATCTCGGCCGGCGTGCCGAGGGCGATGATCCGGCCGTCGTACAGCATGGCGATGCGGGTGCCGATCTTGTACGCGCTGACCATGTCGTGCGTGACGACGATCACGGTGACGCCCAACTGGCTGTGCAGTTGCTTGATCAAGGTATTGACGATGTCGGCCATCACCGGGTCGAGCCCGGTCGTCGGCTCATCGAACAGCAGGTACTCCGGGCGGATGGCCAGCGCGCGGGCGATGGCCACGCGCTTGCGCATGCCGCCGGACAACTCGGCCGGCTTCATCCGCTCGATGCCTTTCAACCCGACGAGGGCCAGCGCCTCGGCGATCCTCGCCTCGATGGCCGCCGCCGGCAGCGCCCGGTGCTCCCGCAGGGCGAAGCCCACGTTCTCCCCGACGGTCAGCGAATCGAAGAGCGCCGCGCCCTGGAACACCAGGCCGAACCGCATGCGGACCTTCTGCAACGCTTCCCCGTCCAGGCGGGGGACGTCCTGCTGATCCACCAGCACCTGCCCGCTGTCGGGGCGCAGCAGCCCGAGGATATGCTTGAGCAGGACCGACTTGCCGCACCCGCTGCGGCCGATGATGACCATCGTCTCGCCACCCTGGATCGTCAGGTTCAGCGTGTCCAGCACCGGGCGGCCGTTGAACGCCTTGCACAGATTGATGATGTCAATCATGGATCACGGGAACACGAAATAAAAGACCGCGGTCGCCAGGCAATCGGCCGCCACGATCAGGATGAACGACACGACCACCGCCAACGTCGTCGAGCGGCCGACCCCCTCCGCGCCCCCCGTCGTCGAAAATCCCTCGAAACTGGCGACCGTCGCCACGATCATCGCGAAGAGGGCGGACTTGAACAATCCGGTGAAGACATCCTTCAGCTGGATCACGTCCCACGTCATCTGGAGATAGAGCGTCGGGGAAATGCCCAGCTTGTAGACGCCCAGGAGATACCCCCCGAAGATCCCCACCACGTCCGCCACCACCGTCAAGAGCGGCAGCATGACCAGCAGGGCCACGAACCGCGGGACGACGAGATACTGGATCGGGCTCGTCGCCAGCGATTCCAAGGCGTCGATCTGCTCGGTGACCCGCATCGTCCCCAGCTCGGCGGTGATCGAGGCCCCGACCCGGCCCGTGACCACGAGGGCCGTCAGGACGGGCCCTAACTCGCGGACGATGGACAACCCGACGATCTTGGCGATGTAGGTCTCGGCGCCGATCTGCTGGAGCTGGTACGCCGTCTGCATGCCGAGGACGATCCCGGTGAACAGCGCCGTGAGAAAGACGATCGGGACGCTCTGCACGCCCACCTTGTCCATCTGCTCGATGGCGAGGCGGCGGCGGAACGGCGTCGTGACCGCGCTGACCACGGTCCGGCCAAAGAGGAGCGAGGTGCCGCCGAGATAACTGAAGAACCCCAGCATCCGATCGCCGACGTGCTCGAGCGCCTGCTGGACGGAGTGGGTCAGGTGCGCGCGGGATGCGGATTTCCACGGCATCCGCTTAGTCCCCCCGACGGCTCAAGGCCATCTGGCGATCTGACGCCGATGGCGTGAGCGCCTGCGGGATCAAGCGCATGTCCTGGAACACCGCGGAGGTCCCCAGCTTCGCCACGTCCAGAAATCCCTCGACGGCCACGAGCGTGGAGGCCTGGCGCAGGTGGGCCTTGACGAACCGGATGATCGTCCCCTGGCCGTTGAACTGCACCTCGGCGCTGTCAAACGGCGTGGCGCCCAGCTTGCCGTCCCGGGCCGTCAACGCCCCATGCAGGCGCGGCGCCGCGAGGGGGCCGGTCACGGCAACGCGCCCCGTGACGATCCCGCCCGCCAGCGGCGTTTTCCCCGGCTCGATCACCGCCGCCACGCGGGCGGCGTCAGCGTCCCGCAGGTCCGCCGAGAGGTCCAGCGGGTGCGGCGGGGCCCATCCCACGGAGCCGGCGAGCCGGCAGTGGGCGCCGAGCGTCGCCTCGTGGATGACCAGACGGCGCGGCGTGATCCGCCACCGGGCTGAGGACTCGCTGACCGGCTGGCGGTTGGCCGTGGTGCCGGTCGTCGCGATCGTGCCCTCAAGCCCCGGCGGCCAGAGCGTCCAGGCAGCGGTCCAGCGCGCCGTCGTGGAAATCGTGAGCGGCCCGGCCTTGACGTCGCGAATGACGATCTCGCCCGCCGGCGATCGCCACGCCGCCAGCGTCCCCGACGCGGCCACCGCGCCGCCAGCCGGCGGTTCCGACGTGACGCGCCACTGCCGCCGGTCGAAGTCCACTACCCAGTGGACCGCGCCCCCGGCCGCCGGCCACTGGCCCTGGACCACCGGCCACAGACGGGCAAGCAGGAACCCGCCCGCCACCGCGATGACCACCGCCATCGCCGCCGCCGAGACGACGACCAGCCCCACACGACGCAGCCATTTCATGCGGGGCGGCCAGGGACCGGTTCCCCAACTCTAGGGTGAGGACGAATGGGATGCGCCGGCGGCCGCCGGCACCGGCGTGAAGGACAGTTTGCCGTCGGCCACGCCCACGTGAATCAGCGTCACATCGCGCAGCCGTCCGGTGATGATCTCCTGGGCCAGCGGGTCTTCGAGATAGCGCTGGATTGTCCGCTTCAGCGGCCGCGCGCCATAGGCCTGATCGAAGCCTTGCCCGATGAGGAACTCCTTGGCCTCCGGCGTCAGCTCGATCTCCACCTGGCGTTCCTTGAGCCGCCGCTTGACGTCCGCCACTTCCAGCTCCACGATCTGCTGGAGATCGTCCCGGGTCAGCGGGCGGAACACGACGATCTCGTCAATGCGGTTGAGGAACTCCGGCTTGAACGTCCGCTTGACCTCATCCAGCAGCTTCGCCTTGATGTCTTGATACGTCACGTCTTCCTTCGGCGCGGTGAAGCCGAGGGACCCCTGCTTGCGCAGGAGCTCGGCGCCGAGGTTGGACGTCATGATCAGCACGACGTTCTTGAAATCCACCTTGCGGCCGAAGCTGTCGGTCAAGCGCCCCTCCTCCAACACCTGGAGCAGGAGATTGAACACGTCGGGGTGCGCCTTCTCGATCTCGTCGAGCAGCACCACGGAGTACGGGCGCCGCCGCACCCGCTCGGTGAGCTGGCCCCCCTCCTCGTACCCGACGTAGCCGGGGGGCGCCCCGACGAGCCGGGAGACGTTGAATTTCTCCATGTACTCCGACTTGTCCACCTGGATGATCGCCTCCTCATCGCCGAACAGGAACTCCGCCAGCGCGCGGGCCAGCAGCGTCTTCCCAACGCCGGTGGGCCCGAGGAAGACGAACGAACCGATCGGGCGCTTGGGGTCCTTGAGCCCCGCGCGCGAGCGCCGCACCGCGTTGGCGATCCCCTCAATCGCCTCCTGCTGGCCGATGACCCGCTTGTGCAGCTCGTCCTCCATGCGCAACAGCTTTTGCGTCTCCTTCTCCTCGAGGCGGGCGACGGGGATGCCGGTCCACTTGGAGACGATGTGGGCGATGTCCTCCTCGGCGACGGCCGGCTGGGCCTCGGCCTTCGCCTTGGACCACTGCCGCTTGGTCTTCTCCAGCTCGGCGCGCGCCTCCCGCTCCTGGTCGCGCAGGGCCGCGGCCTTCTCGAAATCCTGGCCCTTGACCGACGCCTCCTTCTCGCGCCGGAGCGCCTCGATCTTGTCCTCGACCTCTTTGAGGTTCGGCGGGGCGGTCAGCACCATCAGCCGCGCGCGCGCGCCGGCTTCGTCAATCAGGTCCACCGCCTTGTCCGGCAAGTAACGGCCGGTGATGTACCGGTCGGAGAGCTTGGCGGCCGCCGCCAGCGCGTCGTCGCCGTACTTCACCTTGTGGTGCGCCTCGTACCGATCGCGGAGCCCTTTCAAGATCTCGATCGTCTCCTCGACGGACGGCGGCTCCACCAGGATCGTCTGGAACCGGCGTTCCAGCGCCGCGTCCTTCTCGATGTACTTGCGGTACTCGTCGAGCGTGGTGGCGCCGATGCACTGGATCTCGCCGCGGGCCAGGGCCGGCTTCAAGATGTTGGAGGCGTCGATCGCCCCCTCGGCGGAGCCGGCCCCCACCAGCGTGTGCAGCTCATCGATGAAGAGCATGATGTGCTCGGAGCGGCGGATTTCATCCATCACCGCTTTGATGCGTTCCTCAAACTGGCCGCGGTACTTGGT
>JACQRF010000168.1 GCA_016206635.1 Candidatus Omnitrophota bacterium | reverse complement strand
GGTCTACATCCTGATCCTGCCCGCGATGGGGATCACGTCGGACGTGCTCTCCAACCGCGCGCGCAAGCCGATCTTCGGATACCACTCGATGGTGCTCGCGATCATCGGCATCGCCTTTCTCGGCTGGATCGTGTGGGGGCACCACATGTTCCAGAGCGGCATGAACCCGATGCTCGGCACGTCGTTCATGATCTCGACGATGGCGATCGCGGTGCCCTCGGCCATCAAGGTCTTCAACTGGCTCGCGACGCTCTGGAAGGCGGACGTCCATCTCGACTCGCCGATGCTGTACGCGCTCTCGTTCGTGTCGATGTTCATCATCGGTGGGCTCTCGGGCGTCTTCATGGCCTCGACGCCCGTGGACATGTACATCCACGACACGTACTTCATCGTCGCGCACATCCACTACGTGCTCTTCGGGGGCAGCCTCTTCGCGATCTTCGCCGGGATCACCTTCTGGTTCCCGAAGATGTTCGGGCGGATGATGAACGAGCGGCTCGGGAAGCTGCACTTCTGGCTGACGCTGGCGTTCTTCAACGGCGTGATGTTCCCGATGTTCAATCTGGGCATGGCCGGGATGCAGCGGCGCATCTACGACTACACGCAGTACGCCCACCTGGCCCACCTGGGGCCGATGAATCGGCTCATGTCGGTCAGCGCCTTCCTGCTGGGGCTGACGCAGCTCATTTTTTTGATCAATGTCTTCTGGAGCCTTCGCCGCGGCCCGAAGGCCGGCGACAATCCGTGGCAATCTACCACGCTGGAATGGACGACGCCGTCGCCGCCGCCGCACGGCAATTTCGCCGCGACGCCGACCGTCTACTGCGGGCCGTACGAATATTCAGTCCCGGGGATGGCCCGCGATTTCCGGCTGCAAACCCAACCGGAAACCCAAAGGGGTCAGACCCCTTTGGGCACTAAAGGGGTCTGACCCCTTTAGATGCTGTACGTCACCCGCGCCCTCGTCGCCGCCACCTTCCTACTCCTGATCGCCGGGGGTCTGGTCACATCAACCGGCTCCGGGCTGGCCGTCCCAGACTGGCCGCTGTCGTACGGCCAGTGGATGCCGCCGATGGTGGGGGGCATCCTCTTCGAGCACGGCCATCGGATGATCGCCGCCGGCGTCGGACTCGCCACGCTCTTGCTCACCGTCTGGATCGGGCTCCGGGAGCGGCGGCGCGGGGTCCGCGCGCTGGCGATCGCCGCGCTGGGCGCCGTCGTGGCCCAAGGGCTACTCGGAGGGCTCACGGTCCTCTGGCGCCTACCGGCGCCGGTCTCGATCGCGCACGCGATGCTGGGGCCCACCTTCTTCATCCTCGTCGTCCTGCTCGCCACCCAATTCGCTTCAGGGGTAGCCCTCGCCGGGACGGCCTCGACGTCCCCGGCGAGGGCTACCCCTTCGCTCACCGGGTGGGCTGGCGCAACGCTCCTCGCGCTCTACGGGCAGCTACTCCTCGGGGCGGTGCTGCGGCATGGGGGGTGGGGGCCGAAACTCCTGATCGCGCACGTGGGAGGGGCGATCGTGACCGCGATCGTCGTGCTGACGATGGCATGGCGGGTCCTCACCGAACAGGCCGACGACCCCCGGCTGACCCGGCGGGCCGCGTGGCTCTCCGGGCTCGTGTTGGTCCAAGTGCTGTTGGGGTTCGCCACGCTCGCCAGCCACCGGTCCGTGCTCATCGCGACCGCGCACGCGGCGGTCGGGGCACTTCTCCTCGCCAATGCCTCGGTGCTCTTGTGGCATACCCTTAGAAATAGGGACGGTTCCGGAACCGTCCCTATTTCCGCGTATCTGGAGCTGACGAAACCGCGGCTGACATTGCTGGCGGTGCTCACGACGTGGGTGGGCCTGCATCTCGCCGCGCCGGGCCCGGTTCCAGCAGCGCTGGCGCTGGCCACGCTGGCGGGGGCGGCGCTCGTCGGCGGGGCCGGCGGGGCGCTGAATCAATACCTGGAATGGGAGCGGGACGCCAAGATGGCGCGGACCCGGCGGCGGCCGCTGCCCTCTGGCCGGCTGGCACCGCGCGCCGCACGGACGTTCGGCCTGCTCCTCGGCGGGTTGGGGCTCGCGGTGTTGGCGCTCAGCGTGAATCTCCTGGCCGCCGGGCTCGGGCTGGCCACGCTCATCACGTACCTCGCAGTCTACACGCCGCTGAAAACCCGGACGCCGCTCTGCACGCTGGCCGGGGCGGTGCCCGGCGCCCTACCCCCGCTCATCGGCTGGGCGGCCGCCCGCGGCGCACTCGACGCCGGCGGCTGGACGCTCTTCGCCCTCATGTTCCTCTGGCAACTGCCGCACTTCCTGGCGCTGGCGTGGATGTATCGGGACGATTACGCGCGGGCAGGATTCCAGATGCTGCCGGCGATGGATCCGACGGGGCACGCCGTCGGCCGGCAAATCGCCCTCTCCTGCCTGGCGCTGCTGCCGGTCTCGCTCGTGCCGACCGTCCTGCAGGTGACGGGCAACCTCTACTTCGCCGTCGCGCTCATCCTGGGGCTCGCGTTCCTCGGCCTCGGCACCGCGGCGGCCGTCGCGCAGACCCCGCAATCGGCCCGGCGGCTGTTCCTGGCCTCCATCACCTACCTGCCGGGGCTGTTCACGGCGATGGCCCTCGATAAGATCCCCTGGTGATGGACCTCCATGCGCTGCCGGTGGTCAATGCCTCGCTCAACGCCGCCAGCGCCCTGCTGCTCCTCGCCGGATTCGGCTTCATCAAGGCCAAACGGGTCGCGGCGCATCGGGCCGCGATGCTCGCGGCGTTCGCCTGCTCGGCGCTGTTTCTGATCTCGTACCTCACCTACCACGCGCAGGTCGGCTCGGTGCGATTCCCCGGCCACGGCCCCGTGCGGCCGATCTACTTCGCGATCCTGATGACGCACACGGTCCTGGCCGCCGTCATCGTCCCGCTGGCATTGCGGACGCTCTGGCTCGCCGCGCGGAATCAGTTCGCCGCGCACCGGCGGATCGCGCGCGTCACGCTGCCGCTGTGGCTGTATGTCTCGGTCACGGGGGTGGTGATTTACTGGATGCTGTATCGCAGCCCGTGGGGGATCGCCGCGTGATGCCGATCGTCGTGGGGTGTCAGTGGTGTAAGGACTTGATGAGCTGGGGTCTGGCCCAGGGCATGGCCTGGACGATCGGCCTTCTGCTGCTGGTCCCGCTCCTCTGCATCGGCGTCATCACGATCCTGCTCGTCCGCTCCGCCCGCCGTGCAGACAAGGGCCGTCCTTAAGGACGGCCCTTGTCCAAGCCGAGGTTCTGGACCACGGCCTCGACGGAGCGAGGGCGGTTGAGGGCATAGAAGTGAAGGCCGGGGACCCCCGCCGCGAGCAACCCTTCGCACTGCCGCGTCGCCAGCTCGATCCCGTAGCGCGCCGCCCCCGCATCGTCCTGCTCGTAGTTCGCCAGCTCCCGCGCCACCGCCGGCGGGATCGTGGCGCCGCACAGCGCCGCGAACCGCCGCACCTGGGTGACCGACAGGATCGGCAGGATGCCTGGCACCACCGGCGCGGTGATCCCGGCCCGCCGGACATGGTCGAGGAACTCGAGGAAATAGGCGTTGTCGAAAAAGAGCTGGGTCAGGATCACGCAGGCGCCGGCGGCGATCTTGTCTTTGAGGTAGGCGATGTCGGCGGCCCGGTCCCTCGCCTCCTGATGGACTTCCGGAAAGCCGGACACCGCGACCGCGAACCACGGGTCGCGCCGCGCCTCGCGGATCAGCTCGACGGAGGTCTGGAAGCCGTCGGGGTGGGGCTTGAAGGTGGGATCGCCGGCCGGCGGGTCGCCGCGCAGGGCCAGCACGTTGTAAATCCCCCGCCGTTTCAACTGGGCCAGGTTCTCGCGGACCTCCGCCTTCGACTGGCCGACCACCGTCAAGTGGCAGGTCGTCTCCACCCCGGCCTGGTTTTTCAGCCGGTCACACAGCGCCAGCGTCGCGTCCCGCGTGCTGCCGGCCGCCCCGTACGTCATCGAGAAAAACGCTGGCTTCAGCCGCTTCAACTGCTCGACGGTCTGAAAGAGCCCCTCCACCCCCTCCGGCGTCTTCGGGGGAAACAGCTCGATCGAAATGTCCGGGGCACCGCCTTGGTAGAGTCGATCCAATCGCATGGCGGCCATTATGGCATACTCGCCTAAAAGATTCCTTGACATTCCACGGGGGGTGTGCGACACTTCCTTCTGTAGTGAGTAACTGTGAGACAGCTGTAGGGATCCTGACGATACGTTCCAATCGCGACTGCTGGCTCTTACTCAAGCGGCAGTCGTTTGTGTTTTCAGGGTTCCGCGACAAAGCTCGTTGAAGAGAGGACGGTTAACCAACATCTTATGGCTAAAGGCACAGTCAAGTGGTTCAGCGATCAGAAGGGGTATGGCTTCATCACCCCGGAGAGCGGAAAGGACGTGTTCGTCCATTACTCCGCGATCCAAGGCGAGGGGTTTAAGACCCTTCGCGAGGGGGAGGCGGTGGAGTTTGACGTCACCACCGGCCCCAAGGGCGAGCAGGCTTCGAACGTGAAGCGGCTCTCCCCGGTCGCGTAAGGACCACTCGTACGCGGTAGCAAGTTCACCGCCCCGGGCGCGCGCCCGGGGCGGTGTTATTTCCAGGAGTTTCTGTGACGATTCCCGCACTGCGGAACATCGCGATCATCGCCCACGTGGACCACGGCAAGACCACGCTCGTGGATGCCATGCTGCGCCAAACCCGCGTCCATCGCAATATCGAGGCGATGGGGGAGCGGATCATGGACTCCATGGATCTGGAGCGGGAGCGCGGGATCACGATCCGGGCCAAAAACGCCAGCATCCGCTACCGGGGCGTCAAGATCAACCTGGTGGATACCCCGGGCCACGCGGACTTCGGCGGCGAGGTGGAGCGGACCCTGCAGATGGCCGACGGGGTGCTGCTCTTGGTGGATGCCGCGGAAGGCCCGCTGCCGCAAACCATGTTCGTCCTGCGCAAGGCGATCGGGCTGGGGTTGCCAGCCATCGTCGTCATCAACAAAATTGACCGGTCCGACGCCCGGGTGGATGAGGTCGTCAACCTGACGTTTGACCTGTTCGTCGAGCTCGGCGCCACCGATACCCAGCTCGACTTCCCGATCGTCTACACCATCGCCACCCAAGGGACCGCCACGCTCGACCTGAAGGCCCCCGGCGCCGACATCACCCCGTTGCTCGAGACGATCCTCACCCGTGTGCCGCCACCGGCGGTCCGCCCTGAGGCGCCGCTGCAGCTGTTGATCCTCGCCCTGGCCTACGACGACTATAAAGGGAAGATCGGCATTGGGAAAATCCATGCGGGAACTATCAAACAAGCCCAGCCGGTCATGCAGATCCGGCGCGACGGCACGCAGTTGCCGGGCACCGTGACCGCGATCCTCGCGTACGAGGGGCTGGAGCGGCAGACGATCGACGCGGCGTCCGCCGGCGAAATCGTCGGGGTGGCCGGCCTGCCGGAGATCGCCATCGGCGAGACGATCGCCGACGCGGAACATCCGGCCGCCCTGCCCCCGGTCGCCATCGACCTGCCGACCGTGCAGATGACCTTTGGCGTCAATACCAGCCCGTTCGCCGGGCGCGAGGGAAAATACGTGACCTCCCGGTTCCTGCGGGATCGGCTCATGAAAGAGCTGGAGACCAACGTCGCGATGCGGGTGGAGGAGACGGACCAAGCCGGCGTGTTCCTGGTGTCCGGTCGCGGGGAGCTGCACCTGGCCATCTTGATCGAGCTGATGCGCCGCGAGGGGTTCGAGCTGGAGGTGTCCCAGCCACGCGTGATCTTTCAGGAGATCGACGGCGTCCGCAGCGAGCCGGTGGAGCGGGTCTCCATCGAGGTGCCGTCGGAGTATCAGGGGACGATCATTGAAGAGATCGGGAAACGGCGCGGCCAGATGCAATCCATGGCGCAGCTCTCGACGGGGGACTGGCAGATGGACTATCTCATGGCGACGCGGGCGATCCTCGGCTTGAAGGGGGCGCTCATGACCAAGACGCGCGGGACCGCCATCCTGCATCATGTCTTCGATCGCTATGCCCCCGTGGATCCCGGCATCGAGGAAGGGGCGCCGCATGGGTCGCTGATCGCGTTCGAGGACGGGACCACCACGACCTACGGCCTCAACAACGCCGAAGGCCGCGGGACGCTGTTTCTGGGGCCCGGCGTCGAGGTCTATCGCGGGATGATCGTCGGCCAGTGCGCCCGCGATCAGGACCTCGACGTCAACGTCTGCAAGGAGAAGCGGCTGACCAACGTCCGCGCGTCCGTGTCGGATTTCGCGATCCAGCTGACGCCGCCGCGAGAGATGACCCTCGAACTGGCGCTGGAGTACATCGGTCCGGATGAGCGCGTGGAAGTGACGCCGAAGTCGCTGCGCCTGCGCAAGCGGCTGCTCGATCCCCTGGCCCGCAAAGACGCCAAGCGCGAGCGGCAACAGGCCGCCGGATGAACCCGTTCGGCGTCAGTGAACCGAAGGTTGAGGCGCTGCGCCGACAGATGGCGCGGCTGGGGATTGCTGAGCACGATCTCGACGAGCGATTCGTTCGGGCAGCCGGGCCTGGCGGCCAGAATGTCAACAAAGTCGCCACCTGCGTGTGGTTGCGGCACCGGCCATCTGGCCTTGAGGTCAAAGTCCAGCAGGAGCGGTCGCAGGCGCTCAACCGCTACCTGGCCCGCCGCTTGCTGGCCGCGAAGCTCGAGACGCAGGTGCTGGGGCGCGCCAGCGCCGAACAGCAACGGATCGCCAAGATCCGCCGCCAGAAGCGCCGCCGCTCCCGTCGCGCGCAGGAAAAACTCCTGGCCTCCAAACACCGGCATTCCCTCAAGAAATCGCTCCGCCAGACCCCCTCCTTCGACGACTGACCGTGAGCCGCCTCCGAGTCTATGATCACCCCACGCTGGCCGCCTACGCCCGGCACGCCGACGCGGCGATCGCCGACTGGCGAGCGATCCGGCACCCCTCGAAATTCCTGCGCCGCTTCGCCGCCGCCCTGCCCCCGCGCGCCCGCGTCCTCGACTACGGCTGCGGGATCGGCCTCGAGCTGGCGTGGCTGCGCCGGCAGGGCTGTCTCGTCGAGGGGGTGGACGGCACGCCGGCGTTCCTGCGCGAGGCGCGACGGCGCAATCCGGGCGTCCGTCTCGCCTGCGCCCGTTTCGAGACGTGGCCGATGCCAGCCGGGCGCTATGACGGGATCTGGTGCCAGGCGGCGCTGATCCATGTGCCGCCCGATGAGCTACGCCGGCAGTTGATGAAGCTTCGACAAGGGCTGCGGCCGGGCGGGCGTGTCGGGGCGACGCTGGCGTGGGGTCGGTGGCGTGGCTTCACGCAACACGATTGGATTCCCGGACGGTATCTGGCCGCCTATTCGAGAGCGGAAGCTGCCGCCTTCTTCAACGATGGATGGACGATCCAGCATCTGGCCGTGACGTCACACGATGGCCGCCACGGCCGCTGGACCGAGCTCCTCGCCTCGCCGCAGCCGGCGACGGTATAGTACAATATCGCCCATGCCGATCGCGCTTCGCGCAACTGAAATCCCCGAGGTCCTGGTCGTGGAACCACAGGTGTTCCCCGACGCCCGGGGGATCTTTTTCGAGACATACCGACAAGACGCGTTCGAACAACACGGCATCCGCGTGCAGTTCGTTCAGGACAATTACAGTTATTCGTCGTTCAAAGGCTCGGTACGAGGACTCCATTACCAAGTCCCGCCAAACGCCCAAGCCAAATTGGTTCACGTCATCCGCGGAAAAATGTACGACGTTGCCGTAGACCTTCGACGGGCGTCTCCAACGTTCGGCAAGCATGTCGCGGTGGAACTCAGCGATCAGAATCATTGGGCGCTCTATATCCCGGAGGGATTCGCTCACGGATTCCAAACGCTGGAGGATGACACGGTCGTCATTTACAAGGTCAGCCGCTTCTATTCCCGTGGCGCCGAGCGAGGGGTACGATGGAACGACCCGGCGCTGGGCATCCAATGGCCTGGGCCTCAGCCAAACGCTCCCCAACAGCTGTCCGAACGGGACCTCCGGTACCCGGCGCTCAAGGACGCGGCCCTCTTCCCGTAAAAAAGGGCCGCTTATATAAGCGGCCCTTTTTGATACAATACCATTCCGATGGGGAATCCGAACAAACCACCCCGAAAAAAACCGCCGGTCCAGCTCGCCGTCGTGGATCAGAACGGGTGCACGGGGTGCGAGGCGTGCCTCACCGTCTGCCCGGTGGACTGCATCGAGCTGGTGCCGGGGCCGGAGCATCACGGGCTGATGAAGCTCGTGGAGATTGACCTGGACCGGTGCATCGGCTGCACGCTGTGCGTCAAGATCTGCCCGTGGGATACGATTGCGATGTACCCCACGGCCCAGGGCCTCCAGATCGCCCCATCCCAGACCCTGCGGAGCCGTGTCCCCGGGCAACGGGCCGGGGCCCAGGAGGCGGCATGAATTTCCCTCGTCGGACGATCCTCACCGGACTGCTGCTGGCGATCGCTGGGCTGGCGGCGGGCGCCGATGTACAACCCCAGGAACCCCATCACCCTATGGTTACCATCGAGACAACGAAGGGCCCGATCACGGTGGAGCTCTACCCCGAGGACGCGCCGAAGACCGTCGAAAATTTCATGACGCTGGCGAAGAAAGGATTTTACAACGGGATCGTGTTCCACCGGGTGATCCCCGGTTTCATGGTGCAGACCGGGGATCCGACCGGGACCGGCACCGGCGGGCCGGGCTACACCTTCGCTGATGAGATTTCGACGACGCGGAAACACACCGGCCCCGGCGTGCTCTCGATGGCGAACGCCGGGCCGAACACCAACGGCAGCCAGTTCTTCATCACGCTGGCGGCGACACCGTGGCTGGACGGGCACCACACGGTATTCGGGAAGGTCGCGAAGGGTCAGGACGTGGTGGACGCGATCGCCGCCGCCCCGCGAGACGCCAACGACAAACCGACAACCGATATCAAAATGACTACCGTGACCGTCCAATAAGGCTACGGTTGTTCCTCGGGCGGGTGCCCCTGCCGCTGCACGAAGCACTCCGGACAAAGATACAGAATGTCCCTCCCGTCCTGCACCATCTGGCAGAGCGCGTCATCCACCGCCTGCTTGCACCCATCGCAGGTGATCTTCAGAGGACCTCCTCGTGGCCGGTGCCAGGCCCCCACAGAGCTCTACAGGGGCCTGGCACCGCCGTCTGGCTTCCACTTGATATTGCAACCAATGGATGGCTTTTGGTCGGCCGACACCGGGTGGCCGCCCAGCACCGCATCCAGCGCGGCGCGCAGGTCGCGGCCGGTGACCGGCCGGCCATTGCCCGGCCGGCTGTCGTCGAGCTGCCCGCGATAGACGAGCCGGCGCCCCTGATCGTACAGGAAAAAATCGGGCGTGCAGGCGGCCGCGTACGCCTTGGCCACCGCCTGGGACTCGTCATAACAGAGCGGGAAGCTGAATCCCTCCGCCTTGGCCATCGCCGCGAGTGATGCCGGCGCGTCGTCGGGATACTGGATCGCATCATTCGCGCTGATCGCCACGATCCCGACATCCTTCGCCGCGTAGTCCCGCCCCAGCCGCGCCAGCTCCGCCTTGACGTGCTGCACGTAGGGACAGTGCCGGCAGATGAACATGACCAACAGCGCCTTCCGGGTCTCGAACGTGTCGGGGGTGATGATCTTCCGCGACACGACGTCCGGCAAGGCGAAATCCGGGGCCTGGGCGCCGAGCGCCGACATCGTGGACGGTGTGAGGGCCATGGCGTCACTCCTTGGTCAGGCGGGTGTGATCAGACGACGCGGGCCTTGACGAGCGTCTCCACCAACGCCGGGTCGGCCAGGGTCGTGGTGTCTCCGAGCTCCGTGATATCACCGGCGGCGATCTTGCGCAAGATGCGCCGCACGATCTTGCCGGACCGCGTCTTCGGCAGCGCGTCGGTAAACTGGATGGTCTCCGGCGTCGCCATCGGGCCGATCATCGCGCGGACCTGCGCGATCAAGGCCGCCCGGAGGGCCTCGTCCGGCTCCCGGCCCTGCTTGAGCGTCACGAAACAATAAATCCCCTGCCCTTTCACGGCGTGCGGGAAGCCGACCACCGCCGCCTCCGCCACGGCCGGGTGGGCGACGAGCGCGCTCTCGATCTCCGCCGTGCCCAGGCGATGGCCCGACACATTGATGACGTCGTCCACCCGACCCAGCAGCCAGACATCGCCATCGGCATCAACGCGCGCGCCGTCGCCGGTGAAGTACACGCCGGGGAATTTGCTGAAATAGACATCCTGGACGCGCGTGTGGCGGCGGTCGCCGTAGACCCCGCGGAGCATGCCGGGCCACGGCCGGGTGATGACCAGCGCGCCGCGCTCATTGACGGCAGCCTCCGTCCCGTCCTCCCGCAACACCTTCGGCACGATGCCGAAGAACGGTTTGGTGGCGGCCCCCGGCTTCGTCGTCGTGGCGCCCGGCAGCGGGGTAATCAGGATGCCGCCGGTCTCCGTCTGCCACCAGGTATCCACGACGGGACAGCGCCCCTGCCCGACCACCCGGTGATACCAGCGCCACGCCTCGGGATTGATCGGCTCGCCGACGGATCCCAGGATCCGCAGCGATGACAGGTCGGACCGCTTCGGCCAGTCATCCCCTAAGCGCATCAGCGCCCGGATCGCCGTCGGCGCGGTGTAGAACACTGTCACGCGTTCCTGCTCGATAATCCGCCAGAACCGGTCCGGCTGGGGATACGTCGGCACCCCTTCGAACATCACGATCGTCGCGCCGTTGGAGAGCGGGCCGTAGACCACGTACGAGTGCCCGGTGACCCAGCCGAGATCGGCCGTGCACCAGAAGATGTCTTGCTCGTGGAGATCGAACACCCAGCGAGCGGTGACGTGCGCGTAGAGGAGATAGCCGGCGGTCGTGTGCAGCACGCCTTTCGGTTTGCCGGTGCTGCCGCTGGTATAGAGGATGAACAAGGGGGCTTCCGACGGCATGGCGGCCGGCTCACACCGATCAGTGACCGACGGGTCACGCATCGCCTCGTGCCACCACACATCGCGGCCGGGCGTCATCAGCGCCTGGCCATCGCCGCGCCGGTAGACAATGACGGTCCTGACGCCTGGGCAGTGGACGAGCGCGTCATCGGTTTTTTGCTTGAGCTCGATGATGCGGCCGGCATGGACGCCGGTGTCGGCGGTGACGACGAGCGACGAATCGCCATCGAGGATGCGGTCGCGCAGCGCCGCGGCGCTGAACGCCGAGAACACGACGGAATGGATCGCCCCGAGCCGCGCACACGCCAGCATCGCCACCGGCAATTCCGGGATCATCGGGAGAAAAATCGTGACGCGGCTGCCGCGGGTCACGCCGTGCCGTTTCAACACATTGGCAAACCGGCAGACCTCGTCGTGGAGCTGCTGGTAGGTCAGCGTACGGCGCTGGGGCTCCTCTTCGCCGCGCCAGATGATCGCGGTCTTCCCGCCGCGGCCGGCCCGGAGATGGCGGTCGAGGCAGTTGGCCGAGACATTGAGCGTCCCGCCGTCGAACCACTCGACGTAGGGCGCCTCGGCCTGGCCGATGCGTGACCAGTCATGGCGGAGGACCGTCGTCCAGGGCCGCATCCACTCGAGATGCTCAGTCGCCAGCCGGGCCCAGAATGCCTCCGGCTGCTCGATTGATTCTCGATACCACTGCGCGTACCGCTCCGGCGTGATATGCGCGCCGGCGCGCAGCGCCTCCGGCGGCGGGAACACCTCGGGGTCCATAGCGCCATTGTAACGCAAAAACTGCCTGCGCGAGATCAGGCGCTGGCCACGATCCACCGTCCCAGCGCGACGGCCAGCAGGACCGCGCCGAACGCGCAGACGACGGTCGCGCCAGTGGGCAAATCCCCTAGGTACGAGGCGATGACGCCCAGCGCGCTGGTCAGCGCGCCGATCCCCCAGCCGATCCAGAGGCGGCGGCCACTGCCCCGCCCCAGCAGGACGCCGCAGATCGCGGGGACGATCAGAAAGCTGAACACGACCAGCACCCCGGCCATCTCGACGGAGCTGGTCACCACGAAACCGAATGTCATGTAAAAAAACAGATCCCACCAGCGCACCCGCAGCCCCTGCGCGAACGCCCGCTCCGGATCCTGCGAGATCAGCAGCAATGGCCGACGGACCAGCCAGTGGACCAGGCCAATGATCGCGTAGATGGCCGTCACCTTGATGACTGCCGGCCAGCCGACCAACAGCAAATGCCCGACCAGCAATCCTTTGAGCTCTTCGCCGCCGTCCGCGGCGCGACTCAGCACCAGGATCGCCGCCGCGGCGGCGACCGCATACACGACCCCGATGATCGCTTCGTGCGGGACGCGCGCTTTCCGGAAGCGCGTGGCGGCGAAGATCGCGGCGCCCAGGAACGTGAACCCCAGCGCGAACAGGTAATTGGCTTGGTGATGGAGGCCGAACCCGAACAGGAACCCAACCGTCGCCCCGAGCGCCGCGGCCAACAGCCGGATCTTGTAGTCCCCACAGGAGTAATAATCCTCGGTCCCAGTCAGCTCCCCTACGAATTGCGCCACGATCACCCCCGTCGCCCAGGTCCGTCGGGCCAAGACCTAGGAGGAGGCCACCGGC
>JACQRF010000159.1 GCA_016206635.1 Candidatus Omnitrophota bacterium | reverse complement strand
GGCAAGACGAACGGCAGCGGTGTCACCAGGTGCGGGGCCAGCGTCAACAACGTACGGCGTTCGCGGCAGGCCTCCCGCACGAGCCCGAGGTCGAGCTGCTCCAGGTAGCGGAGGCCGCCGTGGATCAGCTTGGTCGTCTTGGAGGAGGCGCCGCTGACGAAGTCGCCCTGCTCGACCAAGGCGACCGAGAGGCCGCGGAGGGCGGCGTCGCGGGCGATGCCGGCGCCGAGGATGCCGCCGCCGATGACGAGGAGATCGAACGGACGCTGGGCGAGGCGGTCGGGTTGTCTAATCACGCCAACGTTTTCGCCACCGCCCGCCGCCATCCGTCATACCGCCGCCGGCGGTCGGCGGCCGTGCCGTGCGGCGTGAAGGTCCGATCGACTGCCCGCATCCGATCCAGCTGAGCCGGCGTCCAGAAGCTGGCCGCCACACCGGCCAACTGGGCCGCCCCGAGCGCGGTCGTCTCCACCATCCGAGGCCGCACGATCGCGCAATGCAACAGATCGGCCTGGAACTGCATGAGGAAATTATTCTTGCACGCCCCGCCGTCCACCTGCAGCGCGCGGATGCGCAGCCGGGCATCCCGCGACATCGCTTCGACGACATCGCGGGTTTGATACGCGATCGACTCCAGGGTCGCGCGGATCAGATGCGCCCGGGTCGTGCCGCGCGTGAGTCCACAGATCAACCCGCGCGCCTCCGGGCGCCAACGCGGGGCCCCCAGTCCGGTGAATGCCGGGACGACGTACACGCCGTGTGTGTCCTCGACGCCGGCGGCGATCGCTTCGGTCTCCGCCGCCGTCGCCACCAGCCCCAGCTCATCCCGCAGCCATTGGATGGCGGCCCCGCCAATGAAGACCGATCCTTCGAGCGCATACGCCGGCTGGCCGCGCGCGTCGCAGGCGACCGTCGTGATCAAGCCGTGGCGGGATCGGACCGGCCGATGGCCGGTGTGCAGCAGCAGGAAACAGCCGGTGCCGTAGGTGTTCTTCATCATCCCGGCGCGCGTACAGCGCTGGCCGAACAGCGCCGCCTGCTGATCGCCGGCAATCCCCAGGATCGGGATGCCCGCCGGCAGTCCGGCCACAGCGGCGGCGGTGCGGCCGAACGCGCCGGACGAGGGGAGCACGCGCGGCAGCATAGATGCCGGGACCCGCAGCGCCTTCAGCAACGTGGGGTCCCACTGCCGCGAACGGAGATTGAACAGCAGCGTGCGGGAAGCGTTCGTGACGTCGGTGGCGTGCACGCGGCCCTTGGTCAGCTGCCACAGCAGCCAGCTGTCCACCGTCCCGAAGCAGAGTTTCCCTTGCGCGGCGCGGGCGCGCAAGCCGGGGACCCGTTCCAGAAGCCAGGTGATCTTGGGGCCGGAGAAGTAGGCGTCGAGGACGAGGCCAGTACGCGCGCGGAACAGCGGCTCCAGGCGGCGCGCCTTCAGCCGCCGGCAGATCTCCGTCGTCCGCCGGCACTGCCAGACAATGGCTGGATGGACAGGACGGCCGGAGAGCCGCTCCCAGACAATCGTCGTCTCCCGTTGATTGGTCAGGCCGATGGCGACGATCTGGCTGGGACGGATCTTGGCTTGGCGGATGGTGGAGCGGATGACGGCCGCGCACGAGGCCCAAATTTCATCCGGGTCGTGCTCAACCCAGCCGGGCTTGGGGTACGACTGGCGAAGTTCCTGCTGGGCCCACGCCGCGACGCGCCCGCCCCGGTCAAACAGATAGGCGCGGCTGCTGGTGGTGCCTTGATCGACGGCGAGCAGGTAGTCGCCGGCCGGCATTTACGGCTTGGATGACCCGGCCGCGAGCGCGTCGCGGACGGCCCGGCCGAACGCCTCGGCCGCCTCCGGTCCGCTACCGGTGATGAGCCACCCATCCCGCTCGACCGGCTGGCCGGTGTACACGACCCCCTTGGTCTTGAACTGCTCCGCCTCGCTCGGCCACATCGTCGCCCGCTTCTGGGCGAGCAAGCCGGCATTCGCCAGCGTCATCGGCGCCAGGCAAATGGCCGAGGTCACTTTCCCTTGGCCGTGCATGGTCTTGGCAATCCGATGCGCCACCGGGCTGTCCCAATATTCGGTGGCCCCCATGCCGCCGACGAAGATCACGGCGTCGTACGCGTTCGGATCCACCTTGTCAATCGTCAGGTCCGGGGTCACCGTGAGCCCCAGCATCCCTTTGGCCGGGGCGGCCTTGGAGCACGCCACAGCCACCGCCGCCCCGGCCTCCTCCAAGAGAGCCCGTGGCCGCGCGTATTCCTCATCCCGGAACTGATCATGCGCGATCACCATCACGACACGGCGTCCAGTCAATGTCCCCATCCGTGCCCCTCCAGATATTTCTCCACATCGAGCGCCGCCATGCACCCGCTGCCGGCCGCGGTCACCGCCTGCCGGTACCGGATGTCGTGCACGTCGCCGGCCGAGAAGACCCCCTCGACGCTCGTCCGGGTCTGATCGCGGACGACGAGATACCCTTTTGCGTCCAAGTCCACCTGGCCTTTCAGGAACCCGGTGTTCGGCTGATGGCCGATCGCCAGGAACAACCCGTCGCAGCGCAGCTCGGTCGTCTGGGTCGTCTTGAGATTCCGCAGGCGCACGCCGGTCACCTTCTTGGCTGCCGGGTCATGGACTTCCTCGACGGTACTGTCCCAGATCACCGCGATTTTCGGATTGTTCAGCGCCCGCTCCTGCATGATCTTCGACGCGCGGAAGGCATCCCGGCGGTGGACGATCGTCACCTTGGTGGCGAATTTCGTCAGGAAGGTGGCCTCTTCCATCGCCGTGTCGCCGCCGCCGACCACCACGACCTCCTTGCCCTTGAAGAAAAACGCATCGCAGGTGGCGCAGGCCGAGACGCCGTGGCCGAGCAACGCCTTCTCCGATGGGAGCCCCAAGTACATGGCGGAGGCGCCGGTCGCCACGATGAGCGTTCGGGTCGTGAAGGTCTGCCCGTCGTCCGTCGTCACGGTGAACGGTTGCTGGCGCACGTTGACCGCCGCGACATCGCCGCGCACGAACCGGGTGTCGAACCGCTCGGCCTGCTGATGCATCAGCTCCATCAGCTCGGGCCCCAGGACCCCTTTGGGAAATCCCGGGTAATTCTCGACATCCGTTGTCGTCATGAGCTGGCCGCCCATCACGGCCCCTTCGATCACGACGGGCCGGAGATTGGCGCGGGCGGCGTAAATCGCCGCCGTCAACCCCGCCGGGCCCGATCCGAGGATCACGACATGTTCAATGGTTTCAGCCATGGTGTCTATCTTAGCAAAAAAGGGCCGCTTATATAAGCGGCCCTTTTTCTAGTGGCCGGTGGGAAAGATCGGCCGCAGGAGCCGCACGAGCTGCGCGTGCAGCGCAGGATTGGCCACGAGCACGGAGCCGTGCGCCAGGTAGCCGTCGCCGCCGGCGAAGTCGGACACCCGGCCGCCGGCCTCCTCCACGAGCAACGTGCCGGCCGCGATGTCCCACGGCGACAACCCCATCTCCCAGAACCCGTCCACCCGCCCGCACGCGGTGTATGCCAGATCCAGCGCCGCCGAGCCGGCCCGGCGGATCCCGCTCGAGTGGAGAAACACCTGTCGGAATGACGTCAGGTACGCGGTGAGGCGCCGCTGAATCCGGACCGGAAACCCGGTCGCGATCAACCCGTCGCAGAGATGCCGGCGCGCGGCCACATGGATGCGCCGGCGGTTGCAGAAGGCCCCGCCGCCGCGGGCGCCGTGGAACAGCTCATCCCGCCACGGGTCGTACACCACGCCGAGCACCATGCATCCCTCGCACGCCAGGCCGATTGACACGCAGAAGGCCGGGAATTGATGGATGTAGTTCGTCGTCCCATCAATCGGATCGACGAACCATTCGTAGGCGCTGGCGGTCGAGCGCGCGCTGCGGCCGGACTCCTCGGCGACGATCCGATGCGCCGGGAATCGCGCCCGGATCCGCTGCAGGATAAGCCGCTCGGCGGCGCGATCCACCGCCGTCACGTAATCGCTGGCCCCTTTCCGCGCCACCTGCCCGGCCCGCAGCCGGCCCAGCGACTGCATGAGCAGGCGCCCCGCCGCCTCGGCCGCCCCCATGGCCACTGTTCGGCAACCGATCAAATCGCTCCGGCTCACGACACCCTCCCCTCACCCCTAACCCTCTCCCCTGAGGGGAGAGGGAACGGGTGGGGGGGCAGTGTGGGGGTCGCCATCAATCGCCGCTTCACCGCCTCAATGAGCGGCCCGCTCGCCGGGGGGAATTGATACTGCGCCAGCTCCGGGGCCGTGACCCACCGGACGTCGGCCGCCTCCAGCGGCGCCGGGACGCCCTCAGTAATCCGGCACCAGAAGCTGACCAGCCGGATCGTCCAGTCCGGATAGTGGTAGACCACATCCGGCCCCGACGCCTCCACCTCAACGGTCACGCCGAGCTCCTCCCGCATCTCTCGCACGATGCATCCCTGCAACGTCTCGTTCGGTTCGCACGTCCCTCCGGGGAACTCCCACGACATGGGGAAACTGTCATCGCGCCGCCGCTGGGTCACCAACACCCGAGGCCCCTCGAGGATGAGCGCGACCCCCACGGTGCGGATCGTGTCACCCATGGTCGTCCACCCGCCCATCCGGGTAGGCCGTGCAGACGAGCTGCATCGGGCAAACCAGGCAAGCCGGCTTGCGCGCCGTGCACAACGTCGCCCCGAAATCCATCAGCGCCTGGTTGAACACGTACCCTTTGCCTTTCGGGATCACCGCCGCGGCCAAATCCCACAACCGCTGCTGGGCCGGGGCCCGCATCGGATCCCCGTGGACCCCGAACACCCGCCGTAACACCCGCCGGACGTTGGTATCGAGGATCGGGGCGTCTTTCCGAAACGCGAAACTCAGGACCGCCCCCGCCGTGTACCGCCCCACCCCGTCCATCGCCATCAGATCCTCGTGCCGGTTTGGGATGGCGCCGCCGTATTTCGTGACCGCCTCCCGCGCAATCTCCTGCAGCCGCGCCGGCCGGATGTTGTAGCCGAGTGGATACCACGTCTTGCGAACCTCCCGCGGATTGGCCGTGGCCAGCGCGCGGGTCGTCGGATACTTCCGCAAGAACTCGTGGTACTTCGGAATGACCCGGTCCACCTGCGTCTGCTGCAGCATGATCTCCGACACCAGGATGGCATAGGGATCGCGCGTCCGGCGCCACGGCAGCGGGCGCTGGTGCGTCGCATACCAGCGCAGCAAATGGCGCCGGAAGTGCTGCAGCCGCCGGGCGTGCGCGACGCGGGGGCGCTTTCTGAACGCGGGAGGCATTAGCTCAGGAGGCGGCCACCGTCAACGGCGATCACCTGACCGGTCACGAAATCAGAGCCTTCCACCAGATACAGCACGGTCCGGGCGATATCATCCGGTGAACCCCAGCGTTTCAGGAGGGTCTTCGCCGCGGCCCGGCGGCGCTCGGCGCGGCTGAGCCCCGGCGGCGGGAGGATTGGCCCCGGCGCGACGGCGTTCACCCGCACGTGCGGCGCGAGCGCCTTGGCCAATCCGCGCGTCAGCGCCACCACGCCGGCCTTCGCCACGCAGTACGGCAAGTAGGCCGTCCACGGATTGAACGCCGACACGTCCGCGATGTTGACCACCACGCCACGCCGGCGGCGCGCCATGCCGGGCGCCACCGCCTGCGTCCAAAAGAATGGGGCGCGCAAGTTCACCGCGTGGAGGTCGTCCCATTGCGCGGCGGTGGCCGTGAGGAAGGGGGTGGGATAAAAATTGGAGGCGCTGTTGACCAACACGTCGATCCGACCAAACTGTCGCTCGATGGTCCGCACCGCCGCCCGGATTTGCGCGATGTCGGATTGGTCCGCGCGGATGGCGAGCGCCTTGCGGCCTCGTTTCCGGATGCTCCGCACGACTGCCTCAGCCTCAACGGATGATGTCCGGTAGGTCATCGCGACGGTGGCCCCGCGATCGGCCAACGCGACGGCGATCGCCCGCCCGACCCGGACCGCCCCGCCGGTGACCAAGGCGACCGCGCCGCGAAGTTTCATGCGAGGGCGACGCCATCCTCCACGAATTCCGGCACGCACGGCGCGGGGATGATGCCGACTTCGGCCGCCCGTGCCAGCAGCGCGGTCATGGCCTCGCGACCGTGTCGCCCGCACTCCTCGGTCCAGTGGTTGACGTACATCCCAACAAACTGATCCGTCCTCGGCAGATCGAGCCCGCGCCCATACAGTTGAGCGTAGGCCAGCGCCTCCGACCGATGCGCCAGGGCGTACGCGATGCTCCGCCGCATCAGCTGAGCGAGTTCGAGCTGCTGCGCGTTCGGCAAATCGCGGCGCACGCCGTTGACCCCCAGCGGCAGCGGCAACCCGCTGGTCTCCATCCACCACTCGCCAAGGTCCACCACCTTGTGGAGCCCCTCGCCGGCATACGTCAACTGGCCTTCGTGGATGAGGATCCCGGCCGCGACTCGCCCCTGGCGCACCGCGTCGAGAATCTGGTCAAACGGCAAGATGATGGTCTTGACCGGCCCGGCCCACAACCGCAGCGTCATCGCCGCTGTCGTCAATCGCCCCGGGATCGCCACGGTTGCTCCGTCCGGAACTGTTCCCTGGGAACTCTCCTCGTTGCCGGTGCCAGGCCTCAGGCCTGGCACCGCCCAAGGGGACTGTCCCTTGTGGCGAGTGACCACGATCGGCCCGTAGCCGTCCCCCATGCTGGCGCCGCTGGCGAGGATCTTGTAGTGGGCCGCGCAGTAGGCATACGCGTGGAGGGAGAAGGCGGTGACGTCCAGCTCGCCGCGCCGCGCCCGCTCGTTCAACGTCTCAATGTCCTCGAGCACATGCTCGATTTGGAACCCGGGGGATGGGATTTTCCCCTGGGTCATCGCGTAAAACATGAACGCGTCGTCGGGGTCCGGGCTGTGCCCGATGCGGATCGTCTGGGTCGCCATAGGTGGCATACGGCCCTTTCTACAGCGTCACGCCGGCGGCGGCCAGCTGCGTCGCCAGGCGCCGGGCATTGATGAACAGGTGGGCCTGCAGGCCGAGGGCGCGCCCGGCCTCGACCAAATCCAGCCGGTCGTCCACGTAGACGATCTCCTGCGGCGGCACGCCGGCCGCCTCGATCGCCCGCCGATAGATCGCGGCCTCCGGCTTGCGGGCGCCGACCTCGTAGGAGAGCATCCACGTTTCGATCTCCCGCACCACCGGATATCGGGCCCGCGCGTCCTCAAAATGCAGCCGATTGGTGTTGGAGATCCCCACGAGGCGATACGAGCCCTTCAACCGGCGCACCAGCGCCGCGACCTCGGCGTTCTCCCAAAAGATGTCGTTCCACCGCGGGATGAACTGCTCGTAGGTGCAGGTCAGATCGTACTCCCGGCGGACCCGCTCGTAGAATTCCAACCCGGACAGTCTCCCCTCGTCGTGTTCCTGCTGAATCGCGGAATCGAAGAACGACTGGTACAGCGCCTCCGGCGTCTGGCGGGCAAAGGGCGCCAAGGCCCGCGCCGCGCGCAGGTGGTCGAACGGCAGCAGGGTGTTACCGAGATCAAACAGGATCGCGCGGATCAGCGGCCGCTCCTCGGTGCCAGGGGGGCCAGGCCCCCCTGGCACCGTTACCAACGGCGCCAGATGGGCGTGGATGATCGCCTCCATATCATCCGGCTGCACGTGGTGGTACCAGTAGTTGTCGGGGAACACCATGACATTCGGCCCTTCCTCACACAACCCTTGGCACCCCGATGAGCTGACGCGCACCACACCATTGAGTCCGTGCTCCGTGACGTACCGCTTCAGCGCGTCGCGGATCGCCAGGCCGCCGCCCCTGGCGCAGCAGGTTTGCTCCCCTTCACGCTGATTGGCGCAGACGAAGAGATGTTTCCGATACGGGGTTTTGGTGTGCTGCATCATCAACTCCAGCGTAGACTGGGGACGGTTCTGAGG
>JACQRF010000166.1 GCA_016206635.1 Candidatus Omnitrophota bacterium | reverse complement strand
TCCGGACCACGGATTCCAGACGGGCCGATTTCTCCGCGACGGTCCCGAGCGATTTGTGGAACGCGACGCCGGCCAACGACGCCGCCTTGTCGGCCAGCGGGGTCTTGACGTCTTCGTGCCAGAAGAACTGCGCGTCGGTGAAGCGGGCCTCGAGGATCCGCTCGTAGTGGGCCATCACGACGCGGGGATTCGTCGGCTTGCCTTCCAAGACGACGAGGAACTTCGGCAGCAGCCGCCCCTGCGCGTCGCGGACGCTGAATGCCTTCAGGTGCTTGGCCATCGCCGTCGCCAACACCTCCGGTGGGAGCGTCAGGTAGTCCTCCCGGAATGCGCCGGTGGCCACGACGGGATGCTCGGCCAAAAACGTGACGTGGGCCAATAGCCCCTCGAATTCCTCGCCGGCGTCCAATTGCCCGCCGGCGGCGCGCGCGGCCGCCGCCAGCGCTCGACGAAGCGCTTCCATCTTCGGAGGCTTCGGATCGGCGGGAAGAGACGCCCATTCGCCAGGCGGCGGCACGGGAGCGCACTTGGTCGGCGTCACCGGTCGTTCGAGCACGATCTCGGTTCGTTCCATTGCGCGAAGGTAGTCGTCAGCCGCTGCAAGGGACACCCACGACGTCCGAGCTCGTCGGAGTGCGGCAGAACGACGCCCACTTGACAGCCCGGCGATCTCGCACGGCACGCTCTGCCGACCGTACAACGCCACCAACCAGCGGATGGGACGGGCAAAAGCTGTCTTGCCGTCTCCCCACCGCATCCGCTTAGGAAATTGTATGCCCCTGATGATCACCGGGATAGCGGTCGTCAACAGTGACGCCACCGGCTCAGTGCGTTGCGCGACGACGCACGGCCCCTTGGGCGTTTCCTTCACCTGCAGCGCGGAGACGGCCACGCCCTGCGACTTGGCGAAGCCCTGGGCGGCGGAGGAGGGCTGGCCATGCGCGTCGTACGCCGCCGCCTTCGACGGGCCGACCTTTTCCCACCGCACGACGGCTTCCAACCCTCGGATAATCAGGACCAAACGTCGCGGTGACGCCCATGTTTCGATCTGCCGCCACCGATATCCCTGCCCGGGGTCCAGCTGACACCAGGCCGAAAATTGCAGGGACCGCAACGCGTGAGGAACGTAGTCGGCCGGGAGCTCTTCGCACCCAATCTCGAGGAGGAAATCCTGGGGCTTGGCGGACGGCGATGGTTTTTTCATGGGGCCTTCGGCGCGAGGCGTTCGACGTACGCCTCAGCGCACCGCTTGGCCAGTCCGCGGACGCCGGCGATCAGCACCGGGCGCTCGCTCGTGCTCACCGCGCCGCGCGCGTCAAGGAGGTTGAACGCGTGCGAGGTCTTCAGGAGCTGTTCATAGGCCGGCAACAACAGCGGCGGCGTGGCGTTCAACAATCGCTTGGCTTCTTGCTCGGCCTCGGTGAAATACCGTCGGAGCAGGTCGGTGTTGGCCTGCTCGAAATTGTAGGCCGAGCATTCGATCTCGTCCTGCTTGTGGACGTCGCCGTAGGTGTGCGTCGCGTCCCACTGCAGGGCATAGAGGTCGAGCCGGCCCTGCAGGAACATCGCGATCCGCTCCAATCCATAGGTAAGCTCCGCGGAGATCGGGTTGAGGTCCACGCCGCCGATCTGCTGGAAATAGGTGAACTGTGTCACTTCGAGCCCGTCGAGCCAAACTTCCCAGCCCAGCCCCCACGCCCCCAGCGTCGGGGACTCCCAGTCGTCCTGCACGAACCGGACATCATGCGCGGCGAGATCCACGCCGAGCGCCTTCAGGCTGTCGAGGTAGAGTGCCTGCACGTCGTCGGGGGCCGGCTTCAGGATCACTTGATACTGATAGTAATGCTGGGCGCGCAGCGGGTTCTGCGCGTAGCGGCCGTCCGTCGGGCGGCGGCACGGCTGCACGAACGCCGTGCGCCACGGGTCGGGGCCGAGCGCCTTGAAGAACGTGAGGGGATGGAACGTCCCCGCCCCCATCTCCAGGTCGTACGGCTGGGCGACCAAACACCCGCGGTCGGCCCAGTACCGCGTCAGCCGCAGAACCAGCTCCTGGAACGTGACGACGGATTTCTTGGTGCTCTTACGCGCCATGCTTTATCCCTTGTGAGCTCCGCGCTGGCCCACCCCCTCGCGGGGCCCCGGGCCGGCACGCGGCTTCACGTTCAGCTCGAACCTTTCGAATCTCTGCGTTGATCTGGCGCATGGTCATTCGAGAGAGCCCCCGGCGCCGGGCCTCGCGCTGCAACTGCTCAAGCGCCAGAATCCCGAGCGCCTGACCTTCAGGATCTGGCCGCGATGGCCTCATGCCTCGGCCGCCATCAAGAGGTATTGTTGCTGATCCCACCGGAGCGGCTGGGCCGACTCCGGGGTCCAGAGGAGGACACGGCCGCGGAGGCCGGGTTGGAGCGCGAGCTGCTGGATCAGCTCATACGACAGTGTGTCAAGGGCGCCTTGATGGATCCGGATCGCCACGGGTCGATCGGTCGGCAACCGACTCGCCTCGGCCTGTTCATCGAGGAGGATCAGCCCCCGCGCGCCGGAGACCAGCGTCTCCGGCGAAAAGAACTCGACCGGTTGCGGGCCCGTTTGCAAACCCCGTAACGAATCCCACCACGCCTCCGGCGCATAGACGGCGATCGGAGTCCGTCGCTCGCTGAACGCCGGCACGTTCCAGGGCACGAACAGGAGTTGTTTCGCCACCGACGGCCATTGCTGGGCGAGAGCCAACGCGCGCGCCGTCGTCGCCTCCGGCCACTCGACGACCTGCAATCCTTCCAACAATTCTCCCACCTGTGACATGGTGAGCGCAGCATTTGTTGAGCTCTCTGCTGACGTCGTGCCCTTGGCCAAAGGAATCCCCCGCCACTTTGCCAGCTTGAACACCCACGCCTCAGGAATCTGAATGCCGAGCACTCGATGGGCAATCCGCAGTCCCCATTGAGCCCAGCGCCAGTTGCTGGAGGCGACAACATCTCTGAGCCGTTGGACCAGTGCCGCCCGGCGAGTGGCATCCAATGCCGATGCCGCCAGCTCATCGGCAGACAATTGCTTCAGCATCGCCGCCATGCGAAGGTCTGGCAAGTCTTCTGAGAGACCTTCAGGATCGGCCAACGCAAGGAGATATTTCCGAACGCCTTCGAGACGCAATGTTTCCGGCGTCGCCAAGGGATCTTCCAACCACGTCTTGCGTTCACGGTTGGACAACGACGTCGCGATGTCCTTCACCATTTCATTATCCGCGCCAGCACCCTTGAGACGTTCAGCAACTGACTCGGTCAGCTCTGTCCACCGCAACTCGGCCCGCTGGTCAAACGCGCTTTCAATGATGTGCCCGGGCGACTGGCCATGGGGTGTGGCCCTCAACACGAGCCCGTCTTGAGTCCTCAGATAGAATGCGCCCGAGGGATGCTGAATCTGCTGGACCAGCAATTCCGTCAGCCGAGGGAGCGATGTAGGGTCATCGTTCAAGGGACGGTCGCTGGCGCCGAACTTGGTATCTTGGGCCACCCGGCGCGGCTCAACCATCTGACGGACGAGGGATTCGACCACCGACTTCACCGACACGGCTTGCTGGTCAGGGGTATCCCAAGCCGTGGCCGGCATGGCAGCCAAGGCCGATTCCACCGCTTCTCGGGCGATCTCCTCATCGGCCATGGCGGTCCGGACCCGCGCCTGCAACGCAATGCGGGAGTACTGTTCCGAATGATCGAGCATCCCCTTGGACAACGAGACGAGGTCGGCCAACTCGGTGCGCCACCGCGTGATCCACGGGGTTTCCTTCGGGGCCGTGCCAGCATCACTCGGCCTCTGCTCCTTTCCCTGGAGATCCTGGGTGCGCAACGTCACCCATCGCGCGAAGGTGCGGCGGAGTGTCGTCTCGCGGTCTGCCAGCTGGTGTGACAACGTCTCGGTCTCAGGGTGTTTGGCCAACAATGCCCGATACCGCCGAGAAGCAGAGAGGGCGTTTGCTGCCTCGCCAAGCTGCCACTGATCTTCTAAGAGGAAAGGCGGCTTGGAGAGCTCGGTCTGCGCGTCCATCCATGATCCCCCGCTCGGATCGGCCTCGAACCGATCGGGGCGCTGAAGGTACTCCGCAATACTCACGGAGGCGGCCATCGCCCCATAGGTATGATCCAATTGCGCCTTGGTCAGCGTCGCCGCGGTGATGGCGCTGACGAGTTCCACCGTCAGCGGCGCCGCCGATCCCGCGACGACCTGCGCCATCGCTTCCGGCGCGGCCGCGGCCGCGCCGAGGAAGTGCCGACGGCTCATCCCCGCATCGGCTTTCGCCGGCTGACCCTCCTCCAACCCTCCCGCCGGCGCCAAGGCCACCGCCAGCGCCTCCTCGACCCCTGCCTCCACTGTCTCCTGTCGCAGCAGATTCAACGCAATGCGATAGGGGTCAGGCCCCGGCAATGCCCGATGGGGCCTGACCCCAGTCACCAACAGGCTCAGCATGAGCGGGAGAACAACAACGGCAACGATGCCGCTCGCGCAGGCCGAGCGAGGGCGTGGCCGCCGGGTGACGCGAGCCGGGGCCCCCGCCGCCCGCAGCGGGGGATGGGGGGCAGAATTGACCCCCGCGAGGACGGCGGGGTGGGCTCGCGGCAGGACCCGTGGCCACACCCGAAGCGAGGGCTTCATGCGACGCCGACCTCGTGGAGGAACTCGAGTGATTTCAGGCGCACCTCCAAGTGCTGGACCAGCAGCCGCTGCAGGAGCGGCGTCAGCTCCTCCTCGACCCCCCTGGACAATCGCAGGCGGCCCCAGGCCGCCGGCTCGGCCTGCGCCATCTGCTGCAACGAGAGGGTCGCCCCCGGCGAGAGCGCCAGCGACGTCGCCGACGGCAGCACCCCGCCGGCCGCCAGCACCCGCACCTCGAAGAGCCGGGCGATCGGCGACGGGACCAGGCTCTCCTGCAGCGCCGTCAGCGCGCGGACCAGCAGCTCGTAGAACTCCGGGTGCGGATCGCGCGGCTGCACCAGATGATCGGCCAGCTCGCAAAAATAGCTCGCGTAGGCGGTTTTGGCCAGATCCCGGCGCAGGGCCAGGAACGGCTCCCGCAGATCGCAATGGGTGATCAGGTCAATGTCCGAACGGGTCCGCTCGTAGAAGACGAGGGTTTGGATCGTAAACGGCTCGAGGAATCCATCCACCGTCCCGCGCGCGCCGCGCACCCCCTTGAGCAGGCCGGTCACCTTCCCCGAGTCCCGGCTCAGCGCGGTCAACAACACGCTGGTCTCGCGAATCTCCCGCCGGCGGAGCAGGACCGCCTCCGTCGTCACGATCGCCACTAGCGGTCCTCCGCGGGCGGCGCCGGGCGAGGCGGCACGACCCCCGGCCCCACCAACCCGCCGGAGATCGCCAGCTTCAGCGCGTCCTCCACCGAGAGATCCACCGGGATCACCGCCTTGCGGTCCACGAACACGAGGAATCCGGTCGCCGGATTCGGCGTGGACGGGAGGAGCACATGCACCATGTGGTTCGTGGAGGGCGACGCGGGGGTATCGTCATGGGTCACAAACCCCAGGGTATAGTGCCCGCGCCCCGGCCACTCGATGAGGACGACCCGGGAGAACGCGGTCTTCTGCTCCCCGTCGAACGCCTTGGTCACTTCCCGCGTGGCGGCATAAATCCTGCCGACCACGGGGAGCCGGGCGATCCGCGCCTCGAAGGCCGAGAAGGCCTGGCGCAACAGCAAGATCCTCGTGCCCCAGCCGATCACCGTGACGCCGACCAGGAACGCCAGCAGCGCGGAGGCCTGGAGCAGCACGGTGGCCCACGTGCTGGTGATGTACGGGTCCAACCACCGGAAGACCGGGTGAAACAACCGCTCGATCTGCCCGACAATGAAGCGGATCACGAGAAACGTGATGTACGCCGGGGCAAGGATGAGCAGCCCCGTGACAAAATATTCCGTCCACCGGCGGCGCCGGGGGATTGAGGTCTCGAGGGTCATGGGGATGCGCTCCAGAGGGCGCGCTCGCGGGACCGCATCGCCCGGCGCGCCGTGGCGGTGTGATGCTCCCATCCGGTCAAATGCAGAATGCCATGCACCAGACACCGCCCGAGGTCGCGCTCGGCGCGGAGACCGCTCCGGCGCGCAATCGTCTCCACCGAGAGGACGACGTCCCCGACCAGGCCGTGCTCCCCTTGCGGGAACGCCAGCACGTCCGTCGTCCGATCGCGCCGCCGGTAGCGGCGATTGAGCGCCCGCATCTGCGCGTCGTCCACCAGGGCGACGCTCAGCTCGCCCGACACGTCAAGCGCGCGCAACGCCTGCCGCGCCAGCCGCCGGAGGCGGGGGCACTGGACGGGGAGGTCCTGACAATTCCGGATCGAGACCGACATCGAGCTCGCCCTCCTCCACATCTTCGCCGGGGGGCACCGGGTACGGCACGCGGCTGTGGTACATCCCCGCCAGCACCCGGACGAACGCCGCGGCGATGCGTTCCAGGTCCCGCAGCGTCAGGTCACACTCATCCAGCTGCCCGTCAATAAATTTGTTGTTGATGATCCGCCGGACGACGCCCAGCAACTTGGCCGGGGTGCGGGCCGGCAGCGCCCGGCACGCCGCCTCGACGGAATCGGCCAGCATCGCCACGGCCGTCTCGCGCGAATGCGGGCGCGGCCCCGGGTACCGGAACTGCTCCTCCTTGAGCAGGCGCTCATCCTCCACCTGCTCCAGCGCCCGCCGGTAGAAGAAATAGATGAGGCCCGTCCCGTGATGGCCCGGGATGAAATCAATGATCGCCTGGTTGAGCCGGTGCCGCTTCGCCAGCTCGATCCCCTCCTTCACATGATTGAGGATGATCAGCGACGACATGGACGGCGCCAGCGCGTCGTGCCGCGACTGGCCGGGCGGCTGGTTCTCCACGAAGTATTCTGCCTTCGGCAGCTTCCCGATGTCGTGGAAGTAACAGCCGACCCGGGCCAGCAACCCATTGGCGCCGATCGCGTCGCAGCCGGCCTCCGCCAACGTCGCGACGATCAAACTATGATGGTAGGTGCCGGGCGCGTGGAGCGACAGCTCCTTGAGCAGCGGATGGTTCAAGTCCGAGAGCTCCAGCAGCGTCACGTTGGTGATCAGCCCGAACAGGTTCTCCAACACCGGCAGCAGCGCGATGACCACGACAAACGAGGCGGCGCCGCTGACGATCCCCCACCAGGCGCCCGACCACGCCGCGTCGCGGACTCCCTGCAGCTCGACGAGACTCAACGCGAGAATCGTCACCCCCTGCGCGCTGCCGCTCCAAGCCGAGGCCCGCAGCAAATGCCCCCGCCGGCGGGCGCCGCGCACCGCCACGACCCCGGCCGCGCCGCCGACCGCGGCGGCCAGCGCCGCCCCCAGCGCCTGATGCGCCACGAGGCCGACGAGGAGGCTGGCGATCACCGTCATGACGACCGCGGCCGCCGGCGTCAACAAGAGGGTGACCAGCATGCTGGCACCGGCCATCGGGGTGGCCCAGACGGGGATCGTCGTGTAGTGCACCAGCAGCGAGGCGATCCCCACGGTCACCAGGCCGAGGAGCCCGATCAGCGCCAGGTGGGCCAGCTGGGCCGCGGCGGCCGGCGCGGCGAACCGCAGCAGGACGCCGCCCACCACGATGAGCAACGCCGTCACCCCCCAGAGCCCGGCGGTCCCCCACCGCTGAGACGGCTGGCCGGACTGCTCGGCGAGCGCGCGCAGGGCGGCGGCCTGCTCCGCGGACACGCGCTGGCCCTTCGCCACGAGGAGCTCGCCCCGTTGCCACGCCACGGCGCGCCCCTCCACGACATGGGAGAACCCTCTCGGCGCATAGACGTACCGCGGGGCGATCAGGCCTTCCGTCCAAGGGGTCGGGAGCAGGCCAGGCCCGCCGGTGACGAGCCAGCCGGCGACCCCGACGACGAGAACGGCCAGCCAGACGCGCGCGATGATGGGCCCGGTCGCGACGGCCTGGAGCGAGGGTCCCGGCGACGGCAACACACCGCGGCGCAGCGCGCGCGGCCGCCACGAGGGCGTCATCGGGTCGCGCCCCCCGGTTTCGCGCGGGCGCCCGTGTCGTGGACGTGATACGCCTTGATGATCTCCTGGACCAGCTCGTGGCGGACAACGTCGCTCCCGGAGAACTGGACGAACGAGATCCCCTCGATCCCCTGGAGCACCTCCTGCGCCTGCGCGAGGCCGGACGTCCGGCCCTGCGGCAAGTCCGATTGGGTCACGTCGCCGGTGATGACGCACTTGGAATCAAAGCCGAGGCGCGTGAGGAACATCTTCATCTGCTCCGGCGTGGAGTTCTGCGCTTCATCGAGGATCACGAAGGAGTCGTTAAGGGTATTGTGGGTGACGATGAAGTCATCCGTCACGTACAGTGAGTCCGGAGCATCGACACGGATACACACGGCTTCATATTCCCCAACGCGCTCAATGCACTCGAGGTATCGCGCCGGGTGTCCACCACCGCTCCGCCGATACCGCTCGAGTTTTCGAGATAAGCGGAAGGGTTGAATGGACTCGGGCAGGCGGATGTCCAGGATATGGGCATCCGAGACGTGGCGCACGTCTCGCCCGTTGGCTCGACCCGGTGGACGCCCCAAGGCAGGCCGGCATCTGGAATACACAATCCCCCCAAGCGAGCGCACCAGGAAGATCACCGCATCCCGCAGGCGCATCGAGGCCGTGCTGTACTGAATCCGACATGTCCGGTCATCCTGCACCACGGGTCCCCCGTCGGTATCCAGCAAGCCCTGCAAGACGGCCAGTCGCACGTCCGCCGAATTGTAGAGGTATATCTCCGGAACAAACTTGGTCGACGATCTGGTCCCACAGAGATCAAGATTCCGAAGCACCGTAGTCACAGGGTTCGCGACGATAACGCCCCCGCGACCGCCGTGCACATTGCGCAGTACATAGTCGACGCCGCTTTTCCATGTGACCTCGATGCCTTCGAGCGTCTCTTCGAGTGCGCAGGCGAGCTCGGCATCGCCGGTGGAAAATGAAGGGGTGGTGGCGCCGGTGATGCATCCATCCCCGAGGAGCAGACCGAGGGCATAGGGATCCAGCGGCACTGGCCTCGACGGAAACTGGGCTGGGGCGCTGAGGAGCGGCAATTCAAACCGGTGATAGTGGGCGCATCGGAGCCGCCCTACCAACTCGCGTGTTTCCAGCACTCGGAAGCTCTTATTCCGCCGTCTATCGCCCCGCGTGTACACGGCCCACAAGTGCTCGGCACAGCACAGCGCCGAAGCACCGTCCTGCGTTGCGATGCGGAAAATTTCTTTGCGACCCTGCGGATAGACGCCAACGACGCGTGTCGGCGCACCATCCGAGCCCACCACGGTATCGCCAGCTCGAAGACTTCCGATCGACACATAGCCCCTCGGGGTAAGGACGGAGCTGAAGTGCGGTTGCGCCCTTCCACGCATGTACGCCAGCGGGGCGACTTCGATGATGCCCCGCTCGAGATACCGCTGGATCCGGTCCACGTCCATCATGTCGTAGAGCGCGTCGTAGAGCGGGCGCAGGTAGGGGTTGACCTTGGCGGAGAGATCGCCCGGCAGGTAGCCGAGCGATTCCCCGGCCTCAACGGCGGGCCGCGTCAAGATCAGGCGGGACACCTCCTGGTCTTTGAGCGCAGCCACGGCCATCGCCACCGCCAGATAACTCTTGCCGGTGCCGGCCGGGCCGATGGCGAAGACGATGTCGTACTTGCGGATCGCGTCCACGTACGCCTTCTGCCCGGCGGTTTTCGGCGTGATGTACTGCCGCTTCGACAGGATCGGGATTTTGTCGAGGTAGATCGCGTGCAGATCGAGGTCGCCGCGCTCCCGCAGCGCCTGGATGGCGTAGACCACCTCCTCGCGGCGCACGTACCGCCCCATCCGGATGATGTCGAGGAGCTGGTCGAACACCCGGCCGGCGTGCTTGACCGACGGCTCCGGCCCGCTGATCGACAGATCCAACCCGCGGGCCAGCACCTGCACGCCGAACGCCTGCTCCACCAGTTTCAGGTGCTCATCGTGCCGCCCGAACAACGTGGCGGCCTCGTGATCCGACAGCAGGTGGTAGCTCTTCTCCGACGACGTGCTCAGCGCGTCTCCGAGTCGTCGCGCGGCAACGGGGGGATCGTCAGCCGCAGGCCGGCGCGCAGCAGGTTCGGGTTCTTGATGACGTCCCGGTTGGCCTTGTAGATTCTCGGCCACTTCCGGAAATCGCCGTACATCTTCTTGGCGATCTTCTCCAAGGTGTCGTCTCGCTGCACGACATACGTGGCGGCCGCGGCCGGCGGTGCGGGTTCCGCGGCGGGGGGCTGCGCCATGTCCATCGGCGCCTCGGACATCGGCGGGAGTTCCGGCTCAACGACGGGCGCCGAGGCCGTGAGGGGCGCCGCCTCAAGCTCCGGGGCGGCCGCCGGCTCGGCCGGCATCCGCCACCCGCGACCGTTGGGGCCCAGCTCCCCTTTGATCGGCGCGCGGCTGGCCCGCATCGTCTTCGTCATCCCTTGCTTGATTTCCTGGCCGGTCATCAGCTCCACGTCGGCCATCACCACCTGGCGGGTTGCCCTGCGGGGGGCGCGGGCGGAGGCGACAGCCCCGGTCCCCTGGAGATAGCCCTGATTGCCCGCGACCTCCTGATCCACCCGCGGCATCTCGACGATGTGCGTCTGGACCCTCGCGCACCCGCTCACTCCCACCACCATCCCGCAGGCCACGAGGCGCTGCCATCCCTGTGTCATGACGTGACTCCTTTGGTTATCGTTAATCCCAATTCCTTCAGCTGCTCGGGCCGAACCCCGGTGGGGGCCCCGGTCATCGGGCACACCGCCTTCTGCGTTTTCGGGAACGCCACGACGTCTCGGATCGTCGGGCTGCCGGTGAGGAGCGCGACCAACCGGTCGATCCCCGGCGCGATGCCGCCGTGCGGGGGGGCGCCGTATCGGAACGCGTCGAGCAAAAAGCCGAATCGCGCCTGCGCCTCGGCGTCGCTCATCCCCAGCACGCGGAAGATCTGCTGCTGCACCTCGCGCGAGTGAATCCGGATCGAGCCGGAGCCCAGCTCGGTGCCGTTGACCACGAGATCGTACGAGCGGGACCGGACCGCGCCGGGCCGCTCGGCCAACTGCGGCACGTCCTCGTCGCGCGGCGCGGTAAACGGGTGATGCTCCGACTCCCACCGCTGCGTCTCCGTATTGTACGCGAAGAGCGGGAACTCCACCACCCAGACGAAGCGCCACTGGTCGGCCGGGATCAGCTTCAGCGCCTCCGCCACGTGCCGCCGCAATCGGTCCAGCACTTCGCGCGCCGTCTTCGGCGCATCCGCCACCAGCACGATCAGGTCGCCCGGCTTCGCCGCCATCTGCTCGACCACGCGCCGCAGCGTCGGTTCGCCGACATGCTTGGCCACCGGCGAGGCGATCTCCGTCGGCGTCACGCGGATTGACACGAGCCCCTTCGCGCCGAAGGCCTTGGCTGTCTCCGTCAAGCGGTCCACCTCTTTGTGGCCGAGGACCCCGCCGCCGGGCACCGTGAAGCCCGCGATCAAACCGCCGGAGGTGACCACCTGCCGGAACCGTTCGAATCCGGTGTCTGCGAAACAGGCGTTGACCTCCACGAGCTCCAGGCCGTAGCGCAGGTCCGGCTTGTCAGTGCCGAACCGCCGCACCGCCTCGGCGTATGGCATCCGCGGGAATGGGAGCGGCAGCTCCCGCCCCACGATCTGCTGGAAGATCTCGCGGAACAACCGCTCCATCAACCGGAAGATCTGCTCCTCGTCGGTGAAGGAGAGCTCAATGTCGAGTTGGGTGAACTCCGGCTGGCG
>JACQRF010000165.1 GCA_016206635.1 Candidatus Omnitrophota bacterium | reverse complement strand
CTCCCCGACGATCGTCGGGGAGGGACCCCTCCGGCCTCTGCGCTGGCACTGGGGCGACCGACTGGACCGCCTCGATCACCTCCTGCCGCTCGAACGGTTTCATCAGGAAGCGGGCGACCCCCTGGGTTTTTGTCTCCGCCTCGGACAGCGTCGACAGGTAGAGCCAGGGGATGGCGGCCGTCGCCTCGTGCCGCCGGAGTTCCGCGACCGCCTCGAAGCCATCCAGCCCCGGGAGCAGCGCGTCGGCGAGGATCACCTGCGGCCGCGCATCGCAGGCGGTGATCACCAGCGCCGATCCGTCGGCCACTTCGAGCACCTCGAAGCCCGCGCCCGTCAGGATCTCTCGGGCCTGCCGGCGGGTGGCCGGCTCGTCGTCCGCCAGCAACACGCGGGGCGGCGCCATCAGATGACCCTCGCCATCGGGGCGCCCGCCGCGCGCGTCAGCGGGAGCGTCAGCGTGAACGTGGCGCCCTCGCCGGGCGCGCCCTCCGCCCAGATCCGCCCGCCATGGGCCTCCACGATCCGTTTGACGAGCGAGAGCCCCAGCCCGGTGCCTTTGCGCTCCCGGTTGATCGGGTTGTCGGCCCGATAGAATTCCTCAAAGATCTTCGGCAGATCCTGCGGGGCGATCCCCAGGCCGGTGTCGCGGACGCGGATGGTCAGGGCGTCCGGGTCCCGGGCCACCGCGATGCCGACCGTGCCGCGCGCCGGCGTAAACTTCAGCGCGTTCGACAGCAGGTTGATGAACACCCGCTCCAAGTACCGGGGGTCGGCCGGGATCGTCGGCACCCCCGGCGGCATCTCGAGCGTGAGCGCGACCTCTTTCTCCTTGAACTGCGGGGCCATGAGCTCCGTGACGCGCGCCAGCACCTGGTTGATGTCCACCGCCTGCAGCTCCATCCCGACGCGGCCCGACTCGATGCGCGCGATGTCAAGCAGATCGGAGATGAGCGACGTCACGTAATTCGTGTGGCGGTCGATCTTCGTCAGCCGCTCCTGCTGCTCCTTCGTGGTCGGCCCCAGCTTGCCCGTCGCCAGGATCGAGGCGTAGCCCTTGATCGAGGTCAGCGGCGTCCGCAGCTCGTGCGACACCGCCGAAACGAAGTCGGATTTCATCTTGTTGAGCCGGCGGAGCTCCTCGTTGGCCTGGGCCAACTCCTGCGTCCGCTCCTTGACCCGGTGCTCCAATTCCTGGTGGGAGCGGCGGATCTCGTCGTACAACCGGATGTTTTCGATCGCGACGGCCGCCTCGGAGGCCAGGGTAGACAGCAGCTCCAGATCACCTTGCGTGACCCGGTCGTAGGGCGGGTTGCTGCCGATGGCCACGAACCCGACCGGATGATCGGTGAGGATGATCGGCGCGACGGCCATGGAGGTGACCCCGCAGAGGGTGGTCAGCGACGGCGCGCGCGCCTCGTGCTCCGGCGCGGCGGCCAGCAGCAGCGGCTGGCCCCGATAGACGGTTGGACGCAGCGCCGCGAGGAGGGCCGCCCAGTCGAAGCGCGCCGCCTCGTCCTGGCTATACCCCAGGACGGCGTGGACCTCCAGCGCGGTCCCGGCGACGTCGGTCAACCCGATGAGGGCTTTCTCAAACCCGAGCTTGGTGACGAGCGCGTCGGTGATCAGCGTCAGGAGGGTCGGGATCGATTGGATCGCGATCAATCGTTGAGACAGCTCGTGGAGCGTGTACAACCCGCCGATCTTTTTGTCCAATTCCTCTTGGGTGCGGGTGAGCTCCAAGTCGGTTTGCACGATCAGCCGGGTATTCTGGTCCAACTCTTCGCACAACTGCCCCAGCCGCTCAATTTCCGCCTGTTGGTTCAGCAGGCGCTGCCGCGGCTCCGCGGCCGACCGGGCCAGCGCGATCAGCAGCACGATGGCGGCCGCCGCGGCCGCGGCGCGCAGGTACCAGGCGTCGTCGATCAGGTAGAGCCCGAGCAGCCCCACCGCCCCGATGAGTAGGAACGAGCGCCACGTCATGATCGCTTATTCCGCGAGGGTCATGACGACCAGCGTTTCATTCTGATAGTAGGACTGGCCCAGGTATTGTTCCGACGACAGCGGGGCGATCTCCCCATACCCGTAGAACCCGGCGATCGGGACGGCGGAGCCGACGACCTCGCGGATCGCGCGGATCTCCGCCTCGGCGCCGCGGCCGAACAGCCGGGCCCGCGAGGCGGAGCCGAAGACCAACGCCAACCGCACGGACTTGGCCCCGAGCCCCCGCATCGCCTGCTCGGCGGCCCGCCGGGCGGCGACGAGCGCATGGTGCTTGGACCCCATCATCAGCCGCACCGAGCTCCCTTCCGGCACCTCGCCGGCGTAGACCAGATCCCCCTGCGGCGTCACGTGCAAGACATTCCGCAGCAGATGCTCCTCTTCGCCGGGGATCGGCAGCCCGAGCGGATAGATGATCGTCATCCGGGCCAGCGATTCCCGCTGCAGCTCCTCGGCCCCTTTGCCGAAATATTCTTGGTAGACCGAGACGGCCGCCCGGCCATCGAGCTCGTGGACGACGTTGGCCAAGGCGCGGGTGACCAGCCGCGGCTTGCCGAGCGGCCGCCAGCCGTGCCGGGCCCCGATCCCCACGGTGATCCCGCCGCTCAGCAGGACGCCGACCACGCTGTCCTGCGTGACGGCGTCGCCATGGTATTGCACCGAGCGCCGGAACAGCAGGTCGTCGCCGGCGGACCCCCCGACGACCGGGAAACTGGTGCCGAGAACCATTTGGACGCCGCGCAGCGCCTCGGCGGCGTTGCCGGACACCCCGTCGGGAAACATCAGGAACACGCGGGGATTGGGCGCCTTGCTGTGGGCGCCGGACCAGGCCGCCGTCTCGCCGGCCTGACGGGGGGCCGCGCTCAGGCGGGGGCCAAAGCCGGGGATCGCCGTCATGACGTTGGATTGCAGCGCGACGACCACGACCGAGCGCTTCGATGGCCCGTCCGCGGTGATCTCGCCGGCGGTGCTGCAGCCGACGACGGCCGCCTCCGGCGTGACAGCGCGCACCCCTGCCAGCAGCGCGGCATGGTCAAATCGCGCGGAGGCGAAGACCAGGACGAGGTGGGCCGTCGAAAGTCCCATCTGGGCCAATGCTTGCGCGGCGGCGTCCCGGCCGGCCTGGGAGGAATCCGAGGTGGTGCTGCGGCCGACCCCGACCCAGGTGCTCACGGGGGGATTATACGCGGCCCGTCGCGCCGGTGTCAAACCGACCGCGGTTGACTTTTCCCTCGGGCCGCGAGACAATCCCGCTATCTCCTCGGAGGGGGCTTTATCAGGGGGAACCCGGGTTGTCCTTGGGTTCCCCCTGATAACAGATTCCCACAACTATTGCCGTTGCCAAGCGAGGAAGTGCTCGTCACGGGCCATTGCAGGGATGATGACAATTGTCAGGGGTGGGAATCTGTTGCCGGGCTGGTGGAATTGGCAGACACATACGTTTGAGGGGCGTATGGCGCAAGCCGTGTGGGTTCGAGTCCCACGCCCGGCACCAAACCGTGCGATCTTTGCCAATCCGTTGGGCGGGGGACGAGAAGGGAGCCGCGACCTTTGTCGAGGGAGGGTGCGACGAACAGGAGCACCCGACTTCCTTGGAGCGGCGGGTGGCCGACCTGGAGCGAGCGAAGCGAGCGGAAGGCGCCGAGTCCCACGCCCGGCACTCTTTGGCTGATGGGCCGACGTAGTTTTCCTTTCACCTCAAGGGGGAACCCAGGGTTCCCCCTTGAGACCCCTCCTTCAGTGGTCAACGACAGGCCTGTACAAAGAAACAGAACCCATTTAAGATCATTGACTTACAAAGTCACGTTCCGGTCTTGACGAAACGATTGGATGTCCTCATAATAGTAGGCGTTTTCCAGGAACCGCCCACTCAATTAACCCGCGTTGTCTCCTGACAGGGATGATGCGAAAGGGGAGCTTTATCCTTTGGTGAAGATCACAACCTCGCCGAAATCGTTGGAGCAGCAGACCGCCCAGGTGCTGGCGCTGCCGATCCTGGAGCAGGCCACCGTGCCGCCGTGGGGCCAGCGCTGGCCCGCATCGGTGCGGGCCGCCGTCAGCCGGCTCCTGAAAGATAAAGACGCCACCGGCAAATTGAACGAGCTGGTGGCGATCCCGGCCCCCGCCGGCCTCAAAGCTGACTGGGTGTTCCTCGTTGGGGTAGGCAAGCTGGATGAGTTGGTGCTCGACCGGCTGCGGCAGGCCGTCGCGGTGGCCGCCCGACGGGCCCAAGCCCAGAAACGGACCTCGTTGGTGTTTCCCGTGGTCCTGGGCCAGGGGATGACCGCGGGAGAGGTCGGCCAGGCGCTGGCCGAGGGGATCCATCTCGGGACTTACCGATACCTCGAATTCAAATCGCTCAAACGGGAGGAACGATCGGCGCTGACCCAGGTGACGCTCGCCGCGGCGCGCGGCGTCTCGTCGGCCGCGGTGGCGACCGGCGCGGCGCGCGGCACGACGATCGCCGAGGCCGCCTGCTTCGCCCGCGACTTGATCAATCGCCCGTCCAATCTGAAATACCCGCAGGCGATCGCCGCCGACGTGCAGGCGATGGCCCGGCGCGCGAAGATCGCCTGCCGCGTCTATCAGAAGGCCGAACTGGTCAAGATGGGGATGGCGTGTATCGTGGCCGTCGGCCAAGGCTCGGTGCATCCACCGGTGTTCGTGACGCTCGAGTACGCCGGCCCCGGCGCCAAGCGCCAGAACCCCTTGGTTTTCGTCGGGAAAGGCATCACGTTCGACTCCGGCGGGATCTCCATCAAGCCGTCCGACAAGATGGATCAGATGAAGTACGACATGTCGGGCGGGGCGGCCGTCGCCGGCGCGCTCCGGGCGATCGCCGCGCTGAAGCTGCCGGTCCATGTCGTTGGACTGATCCCATTCAGCGAGAATTTGCCGGGCGGCGCCGCGCAACGGCCCGGCGACATCATCCGCGCCTACAGAGGCAAAACCATTGAAGTCCTGAATACCGACGCGGAGGGCCGGCTCGTGCTGGCCGACGCGCTCGGCTACGCGCAACGGTATAAACCGGCGGCCGTGGTTGACCTGGCGACGCTGACCGGCGCCTGCGTCGTGGCGCTCGGGCACTACCCCTCGGGCCTCCTGAGCAATCATGACGGGCTCACGCAGCGCGTGAAGGCGGCGGCGGATCGGACGCAGGAGCGGGTCTGGGAGCTCCCGCTCTGGCCGGAGTACAGCGACCATGTGAAGTCGGAAGTGGCCGACCTGAAGAATGTCGGTGACGGCAGCGGCGGGACGATCACCGCGGCGGCGTTCCTCAAGGAATTCGCCGGCGACGGGCCGTGGGCGCACCTGGATATCGCCGGCGTCGCCTGGTCGGAGAAGGATCGCGCCTATCTGGCGCGGGGCGGCACCGGCTTCGGGGTGCGGCTCCTGACGGAGCTGGCGGCGTCGTGGGCGCCACTCCCCTCGTCGACGACGCGATGACGACCGCGACCAAGGGGCTGCCGGCCGAGCTCGTTTCCGGTACCGGGTACAGGCCTGTACCCGGTACTGGCAAAGAAGCCCCGCGCGACATCAAGGCGCTGGCCCGCGAACTGCTGGTGGCGCTCGGCGAGAACCCCGAGCGCGAGGGGCTGGCGAAGACGCCGGAGCGGATGGCCAAGGCGCTGACAGAGCTGACGGCCGGGTATCGTCAAGATCCGGAACAGCTCATCAACGGCGCCCGGTTCACTGAGCGGTACGACGAGATGGTCCTCGTCAAGGGGATCGAGTTCCAATCGTTGTGCGTACACGGGAAGTCGTTGATCGCGACAACCGAGGGGGCGCGATTCGCCCAGGACGTCCGGCCTGGGATGACGCTGATGACGATCGATCCGACGCAGCGACGACTCGTCCCCACGGAAGTCGTCGCCGCGTCGGAGAGCAAGCATCGGGTTCGTTACCGCGTCCGCTTCTCGAATGGACGAGAACTGGTGGCGACAGGGGAGCATCCGATCTATGTGCTCGGCGAGGGATTCGTTCCGGCTCGTCGTGTCAGGAAAGGGATGGGGGTCCTCGCGGCGTCCACCAGGCAGTTGTGTCGGCCCCGATTTCAGCCGGCGCTTGGGTATTCGTTTGGATACGCGCTCGGAGCGTTTGCCAGCGACGGGAGTTTGGATAGCGGCCGGCGAATCCGGCTCGAAGTGAACGAGCGAGCGTTTGCCGAGTTGGGTGGCGACACGCACTCCAAGACGTTTCAGTTTCCGGAGACCGTGTTGCATAGCCGCCAGACGGCGCAAGGATTTTTGGACGGCTACATTGAAGGGGATGGCTATCAGGCTGGAAGCGGCCATTGCATCGTCAGTGCGAACCAGCCATTCCTGAATCGTCTCAGCGGCGTGCTGGAGACGCCGGTGGGTGACATCGGCAATGGGACGGCAAAAGTGTACGTGTCGCGCCGGTGGTGTGAGCCTCGGAAAACCGGGTGGGGCGATAAGCATGGATTTACGCCGACGAACCAGCACAAGGCCTTAGACGCGCACGTCGGCCGGGTTCATACCCAGACCGTACGCATTGAGGCTGTGAAGCAAGAAGAGGCGACGCTCAAGAGCTACACAATGTATAACTTTGAATGTCGTCCACGCCACTCTTACCTGGCCAACGGCGTGCTCGTGGCCAATTGTGAACACCACCTGTTGCCCTTTTTCGGGACGTGCCACGTGGCCTATCTGCCCGATGGGAAGATCATCGGGCTGTCGAAGATCCCGCGGTTGGTGGACTGCTTCGCGCGACGCCTGCAGGTGCAGGAGCGGCTGACGTGCCAGATCGCCGAGACGTTGCAACAGCAGCTGCAACCGCGCGGCGTGGCCGTGGTGGTGAAGGCGCGGCACCTATGCATGATGATGCGCGGCGTGGCCAAGCAGAACGCGGCGATGATGACCAGCTCAATGCTGGGGCGGTTCCGGACCGACCCGAAAACGCGGTCGGAGTTCTTTGCGTTGATCAAGGACAGGGAGGACTAAGATGATTACGTTGACGGACAAGGCGGCGGGCAAACTCAAGACGCTGCTGGAGGCGGAAGGCAAGGCCACCTACGGCCTGCGCCTGCGCGTGGTCGGCGGCGGCTGTTCCGGGATGTCGTACGCGATGGATTTCGAGGCGGCGCCGTCGAAGGACGACAAGGTCTACGAGGACCGCGGCGTCAAAGTCTTCGTGGATCCGCAAAGCGACCAGTACGTCGGCGGAGCGCAGGTGGATTACACCGAGGCGCTGACCGGCGCGGGCTTCACGATCAAGAACCCGAATGCCAAGGGCAGCTGCGGGTGCGGGAGCTCGTTCACGGTCTAAGGAGAATCCCAATGGCATCACCGCGGGCGGAGTGGGTGAAGGGGCGCGCGGGGGACTGTGTGACCCAGATGGGGTACGCCCGCCGCGGCCTGATCACCGAGGAGATGCGGTGGGTGGCCGAGCGGGAGCAGCTCGACCCGGAGCTGATCCGTGCGGAAGTCGCCCGCGGCCGGATGATGATCCCCGCGAACATCCGGCATACGTCGCTGGAGCCGATCGGCATCGGCGTGGCCGCCCGCTGCAAGATCAACGCCAACTTCGGCAACTCCGCGGTCACCTCCACCGTCGACGAAGAGCTCGCCAAGCTCCGCATGGCCGTCCAGTACGGCGCCGACACCGTGATGGACCTCTCGACGGGCGGCAATATCCGCGGCATCCGCGCCGCGGTCATCGAGCAGAGCCCCGTGCCGGTCGGCACCGTGCCGATCTATGAAGCGCTGCAGATCGCCGGGTCCCTTGAAACCCTCACCGTGGATCAGATGCTCGACGTGGTCGAGTTCCAGGCGTCGCAGGGCGTGGACTACATGACGATCCATGCCGGCGTCCTGCGCGACTACCTGCCGCTGACGCAGCATCGCATCACCGGCATCGTCAGCCGGGGCGGGGCGCTGATGGCCCAGTGGATGCTGCTCCACCAGCAGGAGAACCCGTTCTACACCCACTACGATGACCTGATCGCGATCTTCCGACGATACGATGTGAGTTTTTCCCTCGGCGACGGCCTGCGGCCGGGGTGCCTGGCCGACGCCTCCGACGCGGCGCAGTTCTCCGAGCTCAACACGCTGGGCGAGCTGACCCAGCGCGCCTGGGCCCGTGACGTGCAGGTGATGATCGAGGGGCCGGGGCATGTCCCGATGGACCAGCTCGAGATGAACGTCAAGAAGCAGCAGGCGCTCTGCCACGAGGCGCCGTTCTACACGCTGGGGCCGCTCGTCACCGACATCGCCCCCGGCTACGACCACATCACCTCGGCGATCGGCGCGGCGATCGTCGGCTGGCACGGGGCGTCGCTCCTCTGTTACGTCACGCCGAAAGAGCACCTCGGGTTGCCGGACGCCGACGACGTGCGCCAGGGCGTGATCGCCTACAAGATCGCGGCCCACGCCGCCGACGTGGCCCGGCACCGGCCGGGGGCGCGCGACCGCGACGACGCCCTCTCTCGCGCGCGTTTCTCGTTCGACTGGAACGAGCAGTTCCGGCTGGCGCTCGATCCGGAAACCGCGAAGCGCTACCACGACGAGGACCTGCCGGCGGATTATTTCAAGACCGCCGAGTTCTGCTCGATGTGCGGGCCGAAGTACTGCTCGATGCGGATCAGCGGGGAGGTCGAGAAGCTCGTCGCCCCTACCG
>JACQRF010000164.1 GCA_016206635.1 Candidatus Omnitrophota bacterium | reverse complement strand
GGTCAGGGCCAGGGCCGGCTGCAGGCCGCGGCGGCCGGGGGGCACGGCGATGGGGATGGACGAGGTAAAGCGCCCCGTCGCGAGATCGGGTTGGAAGTTCTCCGGGCGGCCGCCGAGATGGCCGGCGGCGGCCGAGGGGGTCAAGATCAACTGGAGGGTGAAACCCAGGAGCGCCGCCACTCCACGAGCGCGGCCATGTCGGGTAGGCATGGGCAACCTCTCGGGGTTGTGAGCGGGGTATTCGGTTTATGCAATCGTTACATGGTGAAACCAAAACTGTCAAGCAAAAAATTTCCCGCGGGGTCCGCGAGATGAGCCCGGGCCGAGCGCGAGACGATCGCGCCCCGCTCGACGCGAGGTCCGCGCCGGCCCGGGCATTCTGAACGAGGGGGCATCACCAATCGTCTCCGCTGTGCTCCACGATCTGATTGGTCTTGAGACTGAGAATGGTGCGGCCCACGTAGCGGCGGGCCGGGGGTTCGGTGCATGGCACGAGCTCCAGGGCGGTGTCCTCGTGCTCCGTGACCTCGATGAGCTGGCCCGGCTGGACGATGATATCGAACCAGCGGGTGAACTTCAGGGAACGGCGGGTGCCGGCGGGATACCGCATGCCACGGCGAAACAGTTCAATCAGCAAATGGCGGTTCACGGGCTGCCTCCTTCTCATCCCGGCAACCCGGCTGCCCTCGTGGGAGGGCCCGCGGCTTTGCGTCCCCCGCTCGCGCGGGGTTTGCCCCTGCGGGACTCGGCGTTTCCCTGCACCTGAGGGGACTCTACCACATCCTTCCGATTTTGTCAAGTCTTTCCTTCCATTTATTAGGTTGACGCCTTCCGGTTTTTATGGTATGGTTCCGGTATGCCGACCATCGGGGCGCGAATCCGCTCGCTGCGCAAGGCCCGCGGGCTGAGCCTCGAGGGGCTCGCGGCGCACAGCGGCGTGGCGCTGGCCACGCTCAGCCGGTTGGAGAACGGCAAGGCGGGCGGCACGCTGACCACGCACCAGAAGATCGCGGAGGGGCTGCGGTCGTCGCTGGCCGATCTGTACCGGGATCTGGACGCGCCGGAGGCGCCGCCGGCGCCCGTCATCCCGGCGCGGCGCGACGCGGAGCGCTTCCAGTACGATGAGAAGGCGTCGGCGATCCTCCTGGCCACCCAGGTGTCGCGCAAGCGGATGCTGCCGCAGCTGCTGACGCTGCACCCGAAAGGGCGCACGGCGCTGGAGCACGCCCCGCCCGGGACGGAGCGATGGGTCTTCGGGCTGCGCGGCGCCGTCGAGGTGCAGGTGGGGGCCGAACGGTACCGGGTGCCGGCCGGCCACAGCCTGTATTTCAAGGCGGATCAACCGCATCGGTTTCGCAATCTCGGGCGCGCGGTGGCGAAATGCCTGAGCGTGACGACCCCCGTGGTCCTCTAAAGGAGCGCTGATCATGGAGCATCCTGAAATCCTCATCTGCGACGATGAATCGGGCGTGCGCGAGTCGCTCAAGCTGATCCTGGAGCGCGACTTCTCCCTGGCCTTCGTCACCAACGGCGAGGAAGCGGTCGCGCATCTCGCGCGGCATGCCCCTGCCCTCGCCATTCTCGATGTGAAAATGCCGCGCATGGGCGGCCTGGAAGCCCTGCGCGAGATCGCCACCCGGCACCCGTCGCTGCCGATCCTGGTGATCAGCGGCTACGAATCGGCGGACATCGCGGCGCAGGCGATCGCCCTCGGCGCCGCGGACTATCTCACCAAGCCGTTTGACCGCCACGTGGTGCTGGCGAAGGTTCAGGAGCTCGCGGCGCGCCGCGCCCACTAGCCGCCCGAGAATCGCCCGGCCCGAGCACTGGACGGTCACCCCCCGCTCGGGCTGCGCCGCCAGCGTCGGACCGGGCATCATTCCTCAGCGTGTTGCCACACACTCCCCTCGGCGGATCGTCTCGCTGAACGCGCCGCCGGTCAGCGCGTCGAGCTGGGCCGTCAGCTCGTCAATCCGCAACTGCCGCTCGGCGCGCAACGAGGGCTCCCGGACCGGGATCATCGCGTATTCCACCTGCAACCGCCGGCGCTCGAAATAGGCGCGCGTCACCTGGTCCAGGATGTCGTTGCGCAGCAGCACCATCAGGCGCGAGCGAGTGTCAATCGAGGTCTGATCGGGATTCCAGATGAGGTCGGCGAGCTCCCAGGTGAAGCCGTACCCGAAACTGAGACTCTGTTCCTCCGGCCCGACGGTGAAGGTGGTCTTCCCGCCGCTGGAGGAGGAGCCGATCGTCGTGTCAATATCGCGATCCAGCGACAGCGTGAACCGCGGGATCCAGGACCGCCAGGCGGCGCGGGCGCGCCACCCCTGAATCTTCTCCGGCATCACCTCGGCATACCGGATGGCGGCCGTCTGGACGTCGCGGACCGTCGGCTCGCGCGAAAAATCAAGAGCAACAAGAGCAAGAGGAGGGACAGTCCCCTCGACAACGGTCCTCCTCATCGCAGGATTTTCTGTCACCCCAAGGGGGAACCCAGGGTTCCCCCTTGGGCCCCTTCCTTCAGAGGTCAACAACTCAGCAGACCGCCGGGGGGACAGTCCCGGGTGCCGGGGCGGGCTGGCGGTGGCGAACCACTCCTCGGGAAGCCCCAGCGCATCGGGATCGAGATCGAGCGGGGAGGGCGTTTGATCGCGGACCGCCGCCAGGGCCGCGTAGGTCGTGATGCCGCCGGCCGCGAGGACTGCAAGAACGATCATGACGATCCAACGCATCGGTTCACTGCCGGGCGGTGTTGCGGGCTTTGGGCGTCCTGGCTAGAGGGACAGTCCCCTTGCGGCCTGCCTGCCGGCAGGCAGGGGACAGTCCCTGGCCCTTGCCCGTTGGGGACAGTCCCGGACGGCGTGGCGTTGGCTGCTGGGCGACCGGGGGGTCCTCGGGGGCCTTCGGGGACAGTCCCGGACCACCCATGAATTCCAGATATTTGGCGTCCACCGCCAGATCGAGGATCGGGCGGCCATCCTTCAGGGTCACCAGGGTGGCGTGCAGGGGGCCCGCCACACAGAGGCGGCTGCCCTTCCGTAAATACGTCGCGCAATGTTCGGCGTCCCGCCGCCAGGCGGTGACGTCCACGTAGGCGGGGCCGGCCGTCTCCCGGCGGGGGCTCACGGCCATGCGGAGGTGACAGACCGGCGTGCCGTCATCCAGATGGTTCAGGAGCGGATCCTTCGTCAGATTGCCGATGATCGTCCACAAATTCATGTCGCGCATTGACAGGGTCCTTTCTGGGAAGCGCGGGGTGGCACGACACTACTGATATTTTTATCTTTTGTCAATTACTATTTTTAGTATGGCTGATCCTCAGATCGTGCGGATTCTGCAAATCATTTGACGCGCGAGAACCTGTTGTGTTACACTGCCGCCATGGCACTCAATACGATTGGCGCGCGGATTCGGACGTTGCGAAAGACGGCGAAGCTAACCCTGGCGCATCTGGCCAAACGGTCGGGGGTCGCGCTGGCCACGCTGAGCCGCATCGAGACCGGGAAGATGACCGGGACGCTGGAATCCCACCTGGCGATCGCCCATGCGCTCGGGGTCCCCTTGCCTGACCTCTACCGCGAGATCGCGGCCGAGACCCCGATGGTATTTTTCCATCGGGCCGGGCAGTCCACGGCCAAGCGGGTGAGCGAGGGGCCGGGGGCGGGGGCCGAGGTGCTGGTCAAGCAAACCGGGGGGCGGCGGATGCTGCCGCTGCGGCTGGCGCTCAAACCGGGGGCGACCATGCACCCGGAGACGGCCCCACCGGGGACCGAGCGATTGGTCGCGGTGGTGTCCGGGGGGCTGGAGATCCAGGTGGGCGCGGCGCGGCACGCGCTGGCGATCGGGGACAGTCTCTACGGCGCGGCGTCGGTGGCGTGGACGCTGCGCAACCCGGGCCGGACCGCCGCGCAGGCGCTCTGCGTCACGAGCCCCCCGGCGCTATAAGAGCCGGCTCTAAGCCCTACTCGGTTTTTTCGACGATCAGGGGGTAGCGGAGCTTCAGGTCGCTGTTGAGGAGGATCTCGACGGCGTACTCGCCCGGCTGGGCCAGCGGCAGGTTGTTGAAGCGGGCAATGACGCTGTGCTTGGCGCGCAGGTCCCCCAGCGTGAAGGTGGTTTCGCGGTCCTGAATCAGCGGGCCGGAGTCCAGCCCGAGGATGCGGGTGTACTGCGTGAAGGTCCCCACCCCGCCGCCCCAGCCGTTGACGACGTAGAGCACCGGGTGCGTGGCCGGGAATTCCTGGGCGCCGATCGTCTCGAATAACCCCAGCAAGATCAGCTTCCCGTTCGCCTCCCGCCGGACGTCGTCGCACAGCACGGAGTACAGCAGCGCCGGGGAGATGGTCGTGACGGACGAGGCGGACGATTTGGTCACGAGGTCGGGACCCCCGCCAGCAGCCGCTCCACGCGCGCGTGATCGTCCGGCGCGAGATTCACGAACTCGATGCCGGTGTCGAAGATCGGCGGGCGATTCAGCTCCCGGCGGCGGACGACCCAGGCCACCATGCCGCGGCAGGCGATCGGGGGATGGCCATCGTTGAGGGCCAGCTCCACGTCCACCGGGGCGAAGATGTCCAGCCCTTGCCCCAGCAGGACGCAGATGCCGCCGACGCCGATGTTCTCGGTCGTGGTGGCGAGGGAGGGGCGGGCGGTCGCCTGGCGCAGCGAGACGACGCAGGCATGCCGGATGCGCGGGAATTTCCGCTGATCGAGTCCGCTCCAGGCCATGGTGGGTGACCCTCCTCTCCGTGGTGTCGGGGATACCATACAAGGGCTGATAAAAAAATTCAAGGACAACCTGTGCCCCCGGTGCTATGATACACCAACCGTGGGGGAGGGTGCCCTAATGTATGAAATGTTTTACGGATTGCGCGAGCCCCCCTTCCACGTCACGGCCGACCCGGCCTTCCTCTTCCCGTCCCGCCAGCACCGCGAAGCGCTCGACCATCTGACCTACGGCATCCAGCAACGGCTGGGGTGTCTCGTCGTCACCGGCGAGGTCGGCTCCGGGAAAACCACCGTGATCAAGACCGTGCTGGCACAGCTGCCGGCGGACTCGGTCCGCACCTCGCTGCTGCTGAACCCGACGTTCTCCGACGTGCAGCTGCTGGAGGCCATCGTCCAGGATTTCGGGATCGCGCCCGGGCGCAAGACGCGGGCGGCGTTGATGGACGCGCTCAACCGGTTCCTGCTCGACCAGCAGGGGCACGGCCGGACCGCGGTGCTGATCATTGACGAGGCGCAGACGCTGGCGGCGCGGACGCTCGAACAGATCCGATTGCTGTCCAACTTCGAGACGCAGAAAGAGAAGCTGCTGCAAATCGTGCTGGTCGGCCAGCCGGAGCTGGATGACCAGTTGGCCGACCCGCGGCTGCGCCCGCTCCGGCAGCGGGTGGCCGTGCGGTGCCGGATCGCCCCGCTGGCGGAGGGGGACGTCGGGGCGTACATCGCCCATCGGCTGCGGGTGGCCGGCGCGGCGGCGGACCGCCCCCGCTTCACGCCGGAGGCCACGCGGCTGATCGCCCGGCAGAGCCGCGGCCTGCCGCGGGCCATCAACCACGTCTGCGAGAACGCGCTGCTGGCGGGATTTGTCCGCGAGACGATGACGATCGACGCCCCGCTGGTGCGCGACGCCATTGACATGCTCGAGGGCCTGGCCTCACAACCCACGGAGGAGCTCCATGAGTCTGATCACCGACGCCTTGCAGAAAGCCCAGTTCCGGCCGCTCGCTGAACCGGCGCCGCCGGCCCCGGCCGGCGGCCGCGGGCCGTGGTGGTCCGCCGCGGCGGTCCTCGGCGCCCTCGCGCTGCTGTGGATCTGGGCGGCGAACGGGCCGATGCCCCGCCACCGCGCCTCAACGGCGCCGCCGGCGCGGGCGCCGGCCGCGGAATCGCTGCCGCCGATCATGTCGTTGATGCCGGGGGCGCCGTCGTCGCCGTCGTTGACCTGGCGCGTCGATGGGATCATCACCGGCATGGGGGAACCGCTGGCCATCATCAACAGCAAGACGGTGGCGCAGGGGGAGCGCCTGGCAGGCGGGACGAAGGTCGTCAGCGTCACGCACGAGCAGGTGGAGCTGGAAGGGGACCAAGGGCAACGGGTCACGCTGCCCGTTCGAACGGAGCGGTAAGGGGCGCGGTCAGCGCCGCCGCAGGATGAAACTGTCCTGCAGGCGGGGATTGCGCTTCATGAGATCGAGATGGACCTGCGCCTCCACCTTGGAGGTGTAGCGTCCGACGTAGACGCGGTAGCGCGGCGCCCCGCGGCGCGTGCGGCCCTCCACGAGAAACGCCGGATACCCTTCCTGACTGAGCGCATCCAGAAATCGCTGCGCCGCCGGCTTGACATCGTAGACGCCGACCTGAACGCTGAAGATCATCCCCGGCGAGCCGTTCAACACCGGCGGCTGCGCCTCCAACACCACGGTATGGCAGAGCGCCGCCAGCGCGGCCGAGGCCACGAGCAGGCTGCCGACCGTCACCCAGGACCGGGGCACGGCCGCCAAACGCGCATAGGGGGCGAGCACGGGGGCGGCTTCGCGCCGCATCAGCTCGCCGGCCAACTGCTCTTTTTGCCGGCGCAGCGCGACCAGCTCCGTCGTCAAACGCTGGAGCTCCTGCGAGAGGATCTCCTCGCCGGTCCAAGCCGGCTCAACTGCTTTCCCGACGGAGTTCTCTGTCACTTCAAGGGGGAACCCAGGGTTCCCCGCTGCCGTTATTTTCTCAGCACTGTTGTCTGTCACCTCAAGGGGGAACCCAGGGTTCCCCCTTGAGCCCCCTCCTTCAGAGGTCAACGACTCAGCGAACTCCGTTGGGCCCCCTCCTTCAGAGGTCAACGGCTCAGCAAACTCTCGGGGGGACCATTCTTGGGGCGGGGTGGAGCGACGGCGGTGGCCGGTGTGATACTCGCCGTACAACCGATCTTGGATTTCCGATTCGCTGAGTCGCCGGAACAACGGCGGGGCCGGCGGCATCAGGACAGTCGCAGCGTGAGGTGGACCAAGTGGACGGCCCCTAATGGCATCCGCGCCTGCTGCTGGAACCCTTGGCGCCGGCAAATCGCCATCGCCGTCGCCATGCGGTCAGACGTCCGAATCGTGATTTTGCGGTAGCGCTGGGCGCGGCAGAATGCGACGGCCGACTCGACGAGCCGGCTGCCGAGCCGCTGGCCGCGGTAGGTGGGCGCCACGAACAGCCGCCGCAGCAGCGCCGCGGATGGGCCGTCCTGCTTGACGGCGCAGGCGCCAACGATCCGTCCGCCCACCTCGGCCACCAAGCAGGTCTCTTTGGGCCCGCCGTAGGCGACCGCCAACTGCTGCAAATCGGTCGGCGGGAACGCCTCGGATTCCCCGGGGAACTCCGAGGCCAAGATCCCCGTGATCAACGCCTTCACGGCGGCGGCATCCGACGGCGCAAATGGACGAATCCGGATGCTGTCCCCCCGGGAGGCCGGCGCTGCGCTGAACGTGTGGGTCGCTGGGATCTCTGCGCTCACGTTGGCGGTATCGTACTCCGGGGCGCGCGCGCTGTCAAGCAGGGCCGGCGCTCGGCACGTGGCCGCCGGAGAGGACGTGATCGAGCGCGCGCCGCGCCGCCGATTGCTCGGCCGCTTTCTTGCTCAAGCCGACGCCGAATCCGTACTCGCGGCCGCGCCAGGCGACGGCCACCTCGAAGCGCCGCCGGTGCCCCGGCCCGCTCTCGCCGACGACCCGATAGTCGGGCACGCTGTGGAAATACCGCAGCACGTACTCCTGCAGCATGGACTTGTAATCGGCCGCGACCTGCCCCGCCTCGATCGCGACAATGGTCTCCAGGAACACCCGCTGGATCCAGCGGGTCACGGGGCTTAAGCCCCGATCGAAATACATCGCCGCGATCACCGCCTCCATTGCCCCGGCCGCCACCGAGGTCCGCTCCCCCTCCTGCCGCGCGCGCTCGCCGGGGCCCAAGAGCAGCCAGCGGCTCAACCCCATGTCGTTGGCCAGGCGCGCCAGCGTCGAACGGCTGACCACCTGGGCGCGGAGCTTGGCGAGCTCGCCGACGGACGCCGTCGGGTAGAGGTGATAGATCTGGTCGCAAATGACCAGGCCGAGGACGGCGTCGCCGACGAACTCCATCGTCTCGTAATCCTGGGATTCCGCGCCGGCCTTCGTGCCGTGCACGTACGAGCGGTGCGACAGCGCCTGATGGAGCAACCGCAGATCGCGGAACCGGAACTGCAGCATGCGCTGCGCGGCGGCCAGATCGCGCGCGCGGTCGTTGGGGAGACGAGGCCCCCTCTGAAAGAATTTCATGCGGCGACCCGCTCCTGCACGACGGCGCGGACCACGGCCTCCGGCACATCCGGCGTGACGACGACATGGCCGATCCGCGTCGGCAGCACCCAGCGGAGGCGCCCGCCCCGGGCCTTCTTG